>NZ_JBEHZD010000037.1:0-28310 GCF_040240285.1 Streptomyces sp. HSW2009
CATCACACCGTCCACCGCGCCAATCCGCACGCCACGCACTAACCCTTGCCCACCACGCCAACCAGTGCTCCCGGGGGCGGCGGCCACCTTCCGGCTGCCCGCCACCCCCGGAGCCATGGGCATCAGCGGGTGACGTCCACGAAGATCGGGTTGGTGTAGAACCACGTGTCGAGCCACGGGTCACCCTTGCCCGGCTCGTGGGGGAGGGGGCCGTGGGGGTCGACGTTCGCGCCGAGGAATCCCGCCCCGTGGCGCTTGCCGTCACTGCCGCGCAGCCGCAGGTAGAACGGCTGGTCCGCGCGGCCGACCGGGATGCGCAGGGTGTACGTGCCGCGGCGGCCGTGCACGTCGGAGGTGTGGACGACCCGGGTGTCCGGGGCGCGCCAGGCATCGCGGTCGGCGGCCGGGCCGCGCACCGCACCGCGGATGACGTCGACGTGTTGCAGGCGCGGCAGCACCCCGTACGGGTTGCGGCGGGAGGCCGCGGTCACGGTCACGGTGAGGGTGAGTCGCTCACCCCGCCGGGCACGCAGCCGGCCGCCCAGGGTGGCGCTGTGGCCCCGCTCGCCGTGCACCTTGACGTCGATGCCGTCGATGAGGTGGCCGTGGTCCACCCACACCCGCCCGGCGCGCAGCCCCTCCATCACGTTGCGGTAGCCGTACCGGGTGACTCCGACGTGCGTACGGCTGAACTGGCCGGGCCAGAAGTCGCCGCCGGGCTGCGGCTCGGTGGTGTTGTACGGGTCGGGCAGCCGACCGGTGTTGTCGAAGTTCTGCCCGGGCTGCCATTCGCCGTTGACCCAGGTGTCCCGGGCGACCCGGTGCACGTCGGAGTTGGAGGTGATGGTGAAGAGCTTGCCCTCGGCCAGCATCGCGTCCCACAGGCCGCCCACGGTCGCGGTCGCCCAGTCGAAGCCGCCGTGGGTGACGTACGCCTCGCGCGGGTAGCCGGGCCAGGAGTCGGCGGAGGGCGAGTTGATGTACTCGCCGCGGACGCTGTTGTCCGGGTGCCAGCCCGGGATCGCACCCGCCTGGGCGCCCGGCGCACCCTCCATGCCGATCATGATCTCCGGGGCGGCGTCACGCCAACCGCGCAGCTCGTGCGGGGAGTCGATGCCGAGCCGCATCGGGTGATTGGCGAAGACCAGGACGTCGTCGACGTAGCGCGTACGACGCTGCTCGGCCAGCCACTTGAGGGCCTTGACCGCGTGGGCCTCGTTGCGCGGGGTGTCGGGGTGGGTCGGGCCGCCGGCGGTGTAACCCAGCAACTTGCCGTCGAAGGCTTCCTCGAAGCGGGTGAGCAGATCGACCTCGTGCCGCCCGGGCGGCGAGAAGACGGTGCAGTGCTCGGCGCCGGGGATGTACCACTCCAGGCCCTGGAAGATCAGCATGCGCCGGTTCTCGGCACGGGCCCGCAGGATCTCGCGGTGTTCCCGCGCGGCCCCGAACTTGGCGTGGCCGACGTTGCTGTGCTCGGTGAACACCATCCAGTCGAGGCCGAACTTCCGCCCCGCCGCGGCTATTTGGGAGAACGTGTACTTGGCGTCGTGGCTGTACACGGTGTGGTTGTGGTGGTCACCGACCAGGTAGACCAGGTTGGGGGCGTGGCCGTGCCCACCGCCGTGGCCGGGGTCGTGGCCATGTCCCCCGCCGTGCCCGCGCCCGTGGGCCAGTGCGGGAAGCGGCAGCGAGGCGGCGGCGAACCCCGCCCCGAACAGGCCGGCGCGACGCATCAGCCCTCGACGGTTGAGCCCCTGCGGGTCGAGTGATTCCGCGGGTACCTGGGGGTCAGCCCATTCGGGCACAGGGTGGGTCATGACGTGCGGTTCTCCATCGGTTAGGAAGATTTCGTGCACCGAGGAGGATTTCTGGACTATGGAACGACTGGATGAATCACGGACGAATTTCGCGGACCGCGCCTGTGGGGTGCCGGCGGAGGTCGACACGCGATGCGGCTCATGTGATCGGGGCGTCACTGCTGGTCAGCGCAGAGGGGGTGCCGGAGGCCGACGGTGGCGAGGCGCTCCCGGAGCGTGCTGACCCCGGCCCTCGTACGCGGCATCCGCCCGTAGGCGGAGCAGACGGCGTGGACGGGACAGATGGAGCGGGCGGAGCGGGTGGGCGGATGGAACGGGCCGTACGCGGCGTGAGCTCGTACACCTGCCCGGGGCCACATGCCTGCCCTGACCGTGCGCGGGCGCCTGCGCCGGGGTGCGGCGCGCCCGGCGAGATGCGGCGCCCGCGGCGGTGCGGCGGACTGCGGCGGTACGGAGGCGTCGGCGCGCACGGCCGAGCCGGAGTCGGTCGACATCAAGCCCCGGCCCAGGGCGCGACGAGGCGGGGCGATGCCGCCGCCGGCTGGACGGAAGTGCAGGTGTCGGCGGCGGCGCCCCCGTACTCAGCCCTTCGCGTCCCGTGCCGCCTGCTCAGCCTGCTCGGCCTTCTTCGCCTTCAGACGGACGGCCTCCTTGCGGACCTCGGCCTGCGTGGCGCGCTCGCGCTCCAGCCACTCGGGCCGCTCTTCCTTCAGCGCATCGATCTGCTGCGTGGTGAGCGGCTCGGTGACGCCACCGCGGGCGAGGCCCGACACCGAGACACCCAACTTCGCCGCGACGACGGGGCGCGGGTGCGGGCCGTTCTGGCGCAGGTCGCTCAGCCACTGGGGCGGGTCGGCCTGGAGGGCGTTCAGCTCGGTGCGCGAGACCACGCCCTCCCGGAATTCGGCGGGGGTGGCGTCGAGGTACACACCCAGCTTCTTCGCCGCGGTAGCGGGCTTCATGGTCTGGCTCATGGGTTAAGGGTAGCGAGCGAATGCGCAAACACTGACCACGGAGGGCTCGCCGCCGCCCCTTGCGCTCTGGTGTGTCGGTCGCTGACTACGGCCGGTAGTCTGGCGAGGTGACAGGCTCGGAAGACTCTCCCGCGTTCCGGCTCGCCTACGTACCCGGGGTGACGCCCTCGAAGTGGGTGCGCATCTGGCACGAGCGACTGCCCCACATCCCCCTCACCCTCACCCAGGTGCCCGCCACCGAGATCCGCGCGACCCTGCGCGAGGGCGAGGCCGACGCGGGGTTCGTCCGCCTGCCGGTCGACGGGGACGACCTCAGCGCGATCCCGCTCTACGAGGAGACGACGGTGGTCGTGGTTCCCAAGGACCACCTCTTCGCGGCGGCCGACGAGGTGGCCGTTGCCGATCTCGCCGACGAAGTGGTGCTGCACCCGCTGGACGACACCCTGGACTGGGAACACCCACCCGGGCGCGCCGCGCGCGAACGCCCCGCCACGACCGCCGACGCCGTCGAACTGGTGGCTGCGGGTATCGGACTGCTGATCGTCCCGCAGTCCCTGGCCCGACTGCACCACCGCAAGGACCTCACGTACCGCACGATCACGGACGTGCCCACCTCCCGCGTTGCGCTGTCCTGGCCGCAGGAAGCCACGACGGACCTGGTGGAGGACTTCATCGGCATCGTCCGCGGCCGTACCGTCAACAGCACCCGAGGCCGCCGCACCGAACCCGAGCCGAAGGCCAAGCGCGCAGAGAAGGGCGGCGCGCGACGACAGCAACCCACCGGGGGCAAGGCCGGCGGCAGGGGCACCGGCAAGGCGGCGGGCAAACCGTCCGCGAAGAACGCCCGCCGCGGCTCAGGCAGCCCCAAGAGCGGCAAGCCTCGGCGGAGGCCGTAGGGCTACTCCTCTTCCTGATCGCGACCGCCACCCTCTTCGGGGTTGTGGCCACCACTCTCGACTGCTGTCCCGACGGCATCGCGGTGGTGGGTTACGGCTGTCGCCTGGCGAGGTCGGTGGATAGGGCATGCCCGGCGGATCTTTCCGGGCCCGGTGCTCCTGGCATGGCTGTGTTACTGGGCCGCACCAAGGTTGGCCGGACGGACCGTCACGCGAGTGATGGCCACCGGTCGGCGGCCCACTCCAACCACCCTGACCACCCCGGAGGCGGACCTCCCACCTCATACCCATCGAGTTCCGCGGCGTCGGGCTCTTCGAACAGCGTCCTCCAGTGCACGAGGTCCGCCTCGCTCATCGCGAAGGTCTGACCAGGGGCGGAGGCCGACTGGCGATGGGCTATCCGAGCGCGTTGGGTCTCATGGTCCACCGGCAGGTACACGAGTTGACAGGACGCGCCCACTGACATCACCAACCAGCGGATAGCAGACCTCTCGTCACGAGACCAGCATCCGAAATCCAGGACCACGTTCGTTCCTAGCTTCAGCGCCTCCAGACCAAGCCAGAGCAGCCGTCCTTCCAGCACATCGCGCTTCCCTTCCGGTTGCGGGTCGCCGAACAGCGGGAGCATCCACTCATCCGGCGTCAGTCGCAGCGCGCTGTGCTCCCTGGCGAGCTGCCGCGCTCTCGTGGTCTTTCCGGCCCCCGGCAGGCCGACCATCAGGAACAACGTCGTCACGCCCAGATCGTGTCACGGCCCGAGAGCTCCTGAGTACGTTGATCCGGCCGCAACCCTGCGCAACGCCGCCCGGGCGAGGGTGCCGGACGGTGCCTCACGGGCGGCGTCCACGACGGCTCGGCCCCGTGCGGTAGTAGGTGCCCGCGCCCGCCCCCCCCACACCGCACCCCGACGCCGGTCGCTCCCTGGGCCTGACCGCAGCCGCGAACCGAAAGGCCGCACAGCGCCCAGGGCCCAGCGGGGAAACCCATCGAGTGGAATTGTGGCTGCCGCGGCTGAAAGTCCCCGTACGGAGCTCCCGAATGCGGGAGGAGGAAGGGGTGAAGAAGTCCGGCCCGCCCAAGTAGCGTGGAACGTAACCCACCCCGCCCACCCGGGCCCACCCCGCCCACCCGGGCCCAGCCTGCCCACCCAACACGACCGCCCCGAGGTGTCCCGATGGCCGATGCCAACTCACCTGTCTGCGAAGCCCACTTCGTGCGAACACCATTCCAGCTTCTGGGCGGCATGAAGTGGAAGAAGCTCGTCGCCTTCCGCGTCGATGGGGAAGGCGTGCTGCTCGGCGGCGCTCCGGCACGGTACGAGCGCCAGCTCGCCTCCGTACCCTGGAGTGACATCACGGCCATCGTGGTGTGGCACCAGCGCACGGCCGGCAACGGGATCAACCACATCGGCGTGCAGCGCAACCCCGGAGCACCCGCGCTGCCCGGTATGAACAGCCACCTCAGTCGAGTGCAGGCAAAGAGCGTGGCCCCCCATGTCGACTACGAACTCTTCCTGGCCAGCCGTCCCATCAACTTCTGGCGGCTCGACCCGCAACGCCTTCAGACCGCGGTGGACGCGTTCGCCCCCGGGGTCCCGGTGCTGGTGTACTCCCAGCCGCATCTTTCGTAGCCTCCGCCCGGCCGACCTGTACGGCACGGACGCTCGTGGTGGGCGGGCCACCGGGTCACCGAGTCAGCGCGAGCAGCTCGTCGATCGCCGCAGCATCACCCCCGCCACTGAGGTGGGCGATGGCGGCGAACGGTGCGATGGCCTGGCTCCAGGCGTGGAGTCGGTCACCGTCGAGTCCGCACGCCGCCGCCACCCGCGCACAGCGGGTCTCGACGCCTTCCAGTCCGGCGCCGGCGAGGACGTAGTCCACCGCGTCGAAGCAGGGATCGCCGACACAGGCCTTCGGGTCGATGGCGATGAGCCCGCGCCCCGCACCGCCGTCGAGCACGTTGCCCAGGTGCAGGTCGCCGTGGAGCAGCACGGTGGTGGTCTCCGTCGCCAGCAGCCGGTCGCAGCGTCGGATGGCCAGGTCCCATGCGGTGGGCGCCAGCCGTGCACGGACCGCGGGCTCGGACAGCCGCCTGCCGACCCGGGCGAACGCCTCCTCGCACCGCCCGCGCAACACCCGCCCCGGCAGCGGAGGCGGAGTAACCCCGTGCAAGGCGGTGAGCAGCTCCGACCACCGTTCCGGAAGCGACGCCGCGGGCAGGTCTTCGGCCGGCGTGCCGGGCACCACGTCCTCCAGTAGCATGGCGCCCGCCGCCTCGTCGGCGGCCCGCACGGCGGGCACCCGGCCCGAGGCACCGAACCACCCCAGCATGCGGACTTGCTCGGCCAGCAGGGCCCGTTCCGGGCTGACCTTCAGCACGGCGCGCGTACCATCGGGCAGGCGGCACCGCATCGTGACCGACGAGGCGCCGTCCGGGAGGAGTTCACCGAAGGCGAGCCCCCACCGGCCCGCCAATCGCGCGACGAGATCAGGCACGCCGGCGCACCATGGCGCGACCCGCGGACCGAACCGACGTACCAGGCGCGCGGTCACGCTTTCGACATCCACCAGAAGTCGTGTCATGAGAGCAGTGTGGCGTCCTCGCTCTCCCCGCCCCCGTCTTTTCCGTGGCTCACCGTGAGGGCGATCCGACGAAGCCCCGCGGACCCGGTCAATCACGCAACCTTCGGGCTGACGCCGAGCCCGCCCGGCTGCCCGCCTACGATGCATCAAGCCTGCACCGCAAAGGAGTTGGAGCACCAGTGGCCAAGGTGATCAGCCGGCAGACCATGGAGATTCTGGTCGACTACTACGGGTTCGCCCTTCAGGAAGCGGACGAATCGAAGATCCCGGCCCCGTTTCCAGAAGGCCGCGCTGACCCCGGCACGGAATTCCTCATCTCGCGCCCCATGCGGGTCGACGTGGACAGCGCCGGACACACGCACGAGGCCCCACTGATCGTTGAGGTGTGGGACGGGGAGCCGCCCGTCGACCACGCCGCAGAGTGGGAAGCGCGGGACGAGATCACCATGGCTTCGCCCACCGGACAGCTTTCGGTGTGGGTGATTGCCGGTCGGGTGGGGGAGCACATCGAGTTGGGGCGTACGAAGACGACCTGGCGGGTGCGGATCTACTGTGCGGGGCGCAAGAAGGTGGCCCACCTGGCTCAGTTCGGAGTGCCGGAGGGCGTGGAGAGGTACCTCGTGCAACTCTGGCCGGTGACGTGACAGCGGAGCACTTCCTGCCGACAGAGACCCCGCCAACAGCACAGCGAGCGCCCTTCACTTCCCGCACCGCCCCCGCATGCCCCACCACCATCGGCAACGAGCCCCCCGCCCGGCCCGCCGCCGTAACCCTGACGACCGCCCACACCCCAAGCCCACACACCACACCCCAAGCACCCACGTTGACAGGCCTACGCAAGAACAGGTCTACGTACGAGAAGAGACACCCCCCACCCTGACCACATCAGCCGAACAACCCTGCACCAAGCGGGCGTTGGGCGTCGAAGCCGGGGAGGATCAGGAAGGTTGCGCTGGCGGTCGTGGTGGTGAAGGGGAGTAGGGCGTCGGAGGTTTCCATGTGGGTGAGGGTTGCGGTGAAGGTCCGTAGGTCGTTCTGGAAGCTGATGAAGAGCAGACCGGGGGCCGGCTGGTCGATGCTGTAGGAGCGGCGGAGCATCAGCCCGACTCCGACGGCGGTCGCATGCGCTCTGCGTGCGTGGGCCGTGGCGGGGACGAGGTAGCGGCCGTCCGGGGTCTTGGCGCCGAGTTCGGGGCCCGCTGCGGCGCTGCCGCCGGAGAGCGGGACGCCGGTGGCCCGGCGTCGGCCGAACACGGCTTCCTGCTCGGCCACCGACAGGGCGGCGAACCGCGGCAGGTCCAGCTCCATGCGCCGCAGGACGGCGATGGTGCCGCCGGCGACCGCGGGCGGCCCCGCAAGCCACAGGTCACGTTGCTGTTCGGGGCCGGTGTGTGGGCCCACGATGCCGTCGATGAAGCCGAGCGGGTTGCGGGGCGCGGTCAGATCATCGCCGACGGGGACGTCCGTACCGCGGTGTGCGGACTGGCGCCAGCGTTCGCGGACGCGGTCGCCGGCCCGGTCCAGAAGCGCGGCGGCAGCGACCGGCAGCAGCAGCGCGTCGCTGGCGCAGACCTGGAGCAGCAGGTCACCGCCGCGCGCCTGGGGGGTGATCCGTTCGCGGGAGAAGCGCGGCAGGTCGGTCGTACCGGGCAGCGCGGCACCCGCCGTGCGGACGAGCCGCGGGCCCACGCCGACGGTCACGGTGAGGTCACCCGGGGCCAGGCCGAGCAGCCGCGGATCGGACCCGGCGGTGAGCGTACGAATGGTCTGGCCGAGCTCGGCCAGGAGCGGGCCGGGAGCCCCCCGGGCGCCGAGGTCGGCCACCACGGCGAGCAGGTGCGGCTGTGCCGGCCGGGGGAGCGTGATGCCGGCCTGATGGCGGCCCGTCGCCGAAACCGCGCCGGGCGCGGCGCCCGTCGCCGGGGCACGCCCGTCCTGCGAAGGCGAGCCCGAGGAACCAGGGGAGTCAGCCGTGCACCCCGCGGCCAGCCCGACAGCCATCACCGCGCCGGTGACGTCGAGGAACGTACGGCGTGACGGGTGCTGATCGGCTCGGCGCATGGTGCGCACAGTGCCACAAGCAAGGGGGCTCCCGCCGGTCAACTCGGCCATTTTGGCGTTGAATTCGGCGCCGTGCCAGACTGGGATCATGCCTCGATTAGCTCTTCGCGTGGTGGCGGCGGTGGTGAGCACGCTGACCCTGGTGGCCGGCTGTGGCGGCGATGGTGACGGCGGGGACGAAGCGAGCGAGGGTCGGCGTCCGGCCGGCTCTCGGGTGACGATCCGCGTGCCCGCCGACGCCCCGACGATCTCGGCCGCGGTGTCCCTGGCCCACCCCGGTGACCTGGTGCTCGTCGCGCGGGGCGTCTACCACGAGTCGGTGAAGGTGGACACGCCGCGCATCACCCTCCGCGGGGTGTCCCGGGACCAGGTCGTCATCGACGGCCGGTTGCGGCAGCCGAACGGCATCGTCGTCTCGGCGCCGGGGGTGGCCGTGCAGAACCTGACCGTGCGGCACAACACCCAGAACGGGCTGCTGATCACCGGCTCGGCGAAGGCGGCTGCCGGCCTGCCGGGCACCAGCGGCGGCTACGACACCGGCGACGAGCCCGTCACCTTCTTGAAGTCCTTCCTGGTCTCCCATGTGACCGCCACCCGCAACGGCCTGTACGGCATCTACGCGTTCTCCGCCCAGAACGGGGTCATCGAGCACTCGTACGCGTCGGGCGGCGCCGACTCGGGGATCTACGTCGGCCAGTGCAAACCCTGCAAGATCGTCGTGCGGAACAACGTCGCCGAACTCAACGCGGTCGGCTTCGAGGGCACCAACGCCAGCGAAGACCTGTACGTGGTCGGCAACCGCCTGGTCGGCAACCGGGTTGGACTCACCACCAACTCCGACCACCAGGAGAAGCTGTTGCCGCAGCGGGGCTCCGTCATCGCGGGCAACCTGATCGCCGCCAACCAGCAGTCCGCCACCCCGGAGCAGGCCGACGGCGGGTGGGGCATGGGCATCGGTGTCGACGGCGGCAGCGACAACCGGTTCGTACGCAACCGCATCAGCGGCAACCGCACCGCCGGACTGGTGATCACCGCGACCGCCGACCTGCCACCGACCGGCAACCAGATCGTCGAGAACACCTTCGCCGACAACGGCGTCGACGTCGGCTGGACGTTCCCCACCGCCACCCGCGGCCGGGGCAACTGCCTGCGGGACAACGAGCTGCGCAGCACCGTTCCGGCCCGGCTCACGCGGACCGCGGCCTGCCCGCTGCCGGCCGGCTCGCCACCCTCACCGGCCGGCACCTGGGCGGCGCCGCCCGCGCCGGGCGGCATTCCGTTCAGCGAGGTCGCGGAGCCCACCCCACAGCCGCAGTTCCCCGCCGCCACGACCACCGGCGCCACCACCGTCCCGCCCGTACCGGCGCTGCCGAAGACGGAGGACATCCCGCTGCCCGCCGACTCGCTGCTCGCCGCGAACGCGCGGGTGCAGCCCTCCTGAACCGCGGCTACCGGCTGAACCGCGGCTACCGGCGCGTGGCGGCCTGGGGGAGTGGCGTGACCGGGACGAAGTCGTGGGTGTCGAAGTCGATGACCACCGGCTCCGGCTGCGACCCCAGGCTGGCGCGGACCCGGTACATGGTGCCCTCCGAATCGATCCAGTAGCGCACGTTCCCCGTCGTACCGGAGCGGTCGGGGGAGGACGGCCCGGCCATCACGTCCAGCCGCCGCCCGGCCACCCGCTCCCGCCCCCACCAGGCGGCGCCGTTCTGCGGCAGCAGCTCGGCGTTGTCCGGCCGGTCGCCGCCGAGCCCGAGCGCGATGGACAGGGCGGTATCCAGTGCACTGCCCGCCTTCAACAGCGGCCGGTCGTGCCAACCCGCGCGGGGCGGGGTGGCCGGGGCCTGCGCCGGGGCCCGCGTCATCGGGCGGACGTGCACGGCGGTGGGCGTCCACTGGATCAGCCCGCCGCTGGACTCGTTGCGCCCGGTGCCGTGCAGCACGCCGTAGCCGATCCTGTGCCGGTAGTCGACGGACCCGGTGACGGTCAACTCGCCGGCGGGGCCCGGCACGTTGATCGTCACGGCACGGCCCTGTTCCTGGTAGTTGCGGAAGCGCGTGATGGCCAGCCGGCTCGCCTCGTCCGCCGTCAGCGGGCGGGGCCCGTCCGCGCCGGAGTCCTCGTCGGCGACCAGGAGCACGGCCACCACGGTCGCCGCGGCCAGCGCGAGCGCGACGACGCCGATGAGGACCGCCGCGCGGCGCGAGCGCGGCCAACGACGCCGGTCGGCCGCACGGGCCGGTGGGGCTTGCCGGGTTGCCGCGTTCCGTACGCGGTTCGACGCTGACACTCTCTCGTCCATCCTTTCGATCACCGGGCGCCGCCGGCTGCCGCGGCCTGGGGTGGCACCCGGTGGCAGACGACGCCAAGGCCGGCCCCTACGGGACCGGCCGAGGTGTGATCGGCCCGGCCGCGCCCTCGGGGGGCCGGGCGGGCCCATCACTGTCGTACGGATCGCTCAGTGTTGCCGGGCGCGCCGGTTGCGGGTGACGAACACGATGGCCAGACCCGATCCCACGAGGAGACCGACGAGGCCGATCACGCCCACGAGACCGGACGTACCGGTGTTGGCCAGCGAACCTCCGCCCCCGTCGGGCGGAGCCGGCTGGTTGGCCGGCGGCGCGGGTGGCGGCTGGGCGCCCCCGGGCGGCGGCGGAATCGGACCTGACGTGGTGGTCGGCGTGGGCACCGGCGTCGAGGTCGGCGTGGACGTGGAGGTGGGTGCGGGAGTGGGTGTGTCGGTCGACGTGGGGGTGGGAGTCGGCGTCGAGGTGGCGGTGGAGGTGGGCGTCGGGGTGGGTGTCGGGGACGGGGTGTCCTTGTGGATGTAGACCCCGGCGTCGATCGTGTGGTCCACGCCGCCCGCCTTGGCCGGCGCCGTGACGGGCGCGGTGCCGTCACACAGCGGTCCGCTGGTCGGCGGCGTCACATTGGAGTCGTGCACCCGGTCGGAACCGACCCGCGGAAGGGTGAACCGCAGCTCGCTCGCCGGGGGTTGCTCGGGCACCTGGCTGGTGTCCGCGGTGCACACGTCGAACTGCACCGTGTACTTCGCGCCCGGTGTGAGCTCGTACTCGGCGCCGACACCACCGAAGTAGTACTCGCCGGCGGCATTGGTCTTGGTCGTGGCGACCTGCTTGCCGTCCGCGTCCCGCAGGTTGATCGTCGCCCCCGGCAGCAGTACGTGCCCCGGGTCCTGGATGCCGTTGTGGTCGCCGTCGAACCACACGACGTTGCCGATCTGGATTGGCGCGTTGGCCGCCGCGTACGCGATGTCACCGAGCCCGCCGGCCTTGCCGAACCCGCCCTGGCTCTGGTTGACGAACTCGAAGCCGTTGCCCTTGGGGTTGTTCCCCGGACCCTGGCCCGTCGTGATGTCGAAGTACCCGGTGCCCGAGGTCGCGACGTCCACGACCGGGTCGAACTCCGTGCTCGCCACCCACTGTTGGCGCGGGATGTACGCCACCGACCCCAGCGCGGTCTCCTGGTGCGCGGTGGTGTAGTAGTCGCCGGGGAAGTACTCGACGACGCCGGCGGGTTGGCCCCCGCTGTTGGCCGGGGTGGCGTGGTTGGGGCACTTTCCGGTGCCTTCCCACTCGTACTCACCGGTGGCCGTCGCGCAGACCATGGTGATGTCACCGCCCGACATGCCGTTCTCGGGTGTGTCGTTCCCCGGGCGGGGGTCCAACCCTCCCCAGCCGAGCACGTCCATGAACCGGTCGCGGAAGCCCAGGATGATCGACCCGTCACGGGCGAAGGCGAGGGAGGCGAGTTCCGGCTGCGGGTCGATGAAGACGTTGCCCGCCTTCCGGTCGTCCCAGGTGGCCAGGCTGGTGTTCCACGGGTTCCAGTGGGTGGCCTTGTCACCGGTGCCGAAGACGCTGCCGCGCTCGGCCGTCAGCGGGTGGCTCAGCACCGTCTTGAACCGCTTGCCGTCGTAGGTGGCGACGTATGCCTTCAGGTCCGCGCGCTGCTGCGTGCTCTCCGCACTGCACACTCCGCCGACGTACACGGTGCCGTCGTGCACCTGGAGGCCGAACGGCCGCCAGTCATCGCGGCTCGCACACCCGGGGTCCGGGATCGCGACCGTCGACTTGGGCGATGCGGCGGCGTCCCCCGTCGCATCGAAACTCACCAGGCTGCGGGTCTTCAGGTTCACCGCGTACAGCGTGGCGCCGTCATCGGAGAGGGCAAGGCCGCCGATGCTCTCCTTGCCCGGTGCCTCGGTGAAGCCGCCGTCCTTGATCATGTTGGCGGAGTCGTGCTGCGTCACTGCGGCGCCCGGCACCCGGGCGAACGGCTTCGGCGTGCCCGAGCCGTCCACCGGAACGGTGTAGATCGCGTCCCCGCCGCCGGGCCCGTACGCGGCGTAGCGGCGCGCGAAGGCGCTCTGGAACAGCCGCTTGCGCCCCGTGTCGTACGCGAGGCCGAACGTCGTGCCCACCTGCTCCTGGGTGGCCAGCGTGGTCGGGCACGCCACATCGGTGGGACAGGTGCCACGGGTCTGGGTGCCGAACGCCACCAGCGCCCGCTTGTCGGTCCCGTTGGCGCCGTTGTGGACCGGTACGAAGTACCGCGAGTCCGGCAGCGTGTAGTCGGCCGGATTCCACACGCCCGTCACCACCGAGGCGTCCTGCCCGTCCGACACGTCCACGAACGACGTGAAGCTGTCGAAGTGGTTCTCGGCCGTCGAAGCCGGCGCCGCCCGCAGGTAGCTGTCGTACGGCGCCGGGACGCTGACGTCGACCCGGTAGTGGCCGCCGTTCAACTCGGACGACTTCGACACCACGACCTTCCCCGTGGCATCCGTGACGCCGGTGACGACGTGCCCGTCGGGGTCGGAGACCGCCACCTTGATGCCCCGCTGCGGTACGTCCATCGCCGCGTTGACCACGCCGGTGCCGAAGAAGTCGCGCAGCACCGCGACCGTCAGCGTGCCGTCGGAGGTCGAGGCGGAAGCCGGCCCGGCCGTCGCGCCCACTGCGCCGCCGGCCAGCAGGAGGACGGACAACCCGATGCGCCCCGACGATCCCGCAAGTCTCCGGACTAACCGGTGCGCGTCTGTGTCGACTCGGTTCATGGCATCACACTCCACACTTTTCTGACTTCTCCTGTTATGTCTTGTCATGCCTTGATGTGAAAACGAGACACCCGCTTCTCGCTACGCGGCCACTTCATGACCCCTGGCGCGGACGCCGATGGTGAACGTCACGGAAGGAAACGGCCCACCGTCATGACGTGGACCGTTCTGTGGTGATCGCCTGAGGTATTGCGGATGAGCTGAGCACCGGGGGCAGGGAAACCACGCGCACGTTCACGATCTCGGATGGACTCGCCCCGGGCTGCGTGGTCCAGCAGCTCCAGCACGATGCCCACCCCTCTGCTCCCGCCCTCGGCCGCACCGGCCGCCATCGTGAGCAGCGCACGATATCCTATCTTCTGAAGTCACGCAGCCACCAGCAAAACCCCTCGTATCAAACGCCGTTCCGCGATAGCCATCGTCGCCCGGAGAATGACGGCGGGAAGAATGTGCGAGGTGGGGCGGTGGCCGAATCTCATCCCCCGTAATCCAGGTCGAGCGGGCGGCATGCCTCGGACCTGCCCCTTGTGTCGAGGCTGCTGCACAGTCGAGCCGCGTTCGCCCCGCTCGCTGCCCGACTGGCGTGCCATACGGGCCAGTTGGCGGAGTGCGGCGGCGCTCCACCGGCCCGTCCCGTGCACGGTGCGGAAGCCCGGGGCGTACGGTTGCGGCCGGGGGCGCGACGCGTACGAGCGGCGCCAACGAGGGCGGTCGTAGCCTCCAGAGTTCTGCGGTCCATGATTGCCCCGCCCTTGACACGGCGCGGGCGCCATGGGGCTAGGTGTGAGAAACGGCCGAGCGCCATGGAATTCCCGTCCATGAGAACGGATATGGGCGAAATGATGCTGGTGGCAGCGCCGTCGATTCCTCCCCAAGAGGGCTGCGAAGGGAAATTCGGCGCAATGACCGAGTCCGATTTTCCGGATCGGGAAGTGCATTCCCCGAACCTGCACCGCCGTTCCCTTGCGGACGCGTTACGGGCCGGCGCATTCTCGGTCGGAGCCGCCGGCCGGCAGGAAGCACACGCGCAGCGCGGCGCGGTCGGGGCCGCCGATCATCCGCGTGAAGCGGTAGATGGCTGTATCGGACGCCCGTGTGACGACCAGGCGCCGCGGGTGCGCGTCGGGCGCGGTGATCTCGACGGCGTCACCGACCTTCGCGTGCCAGATCCGGCCCCACGCGGCCGAGCACACGGTGCTGTACCTGATCTCCACGCGCGCACCGGTCGCCGCGCGGTGCTGCGGGCCGAGGGAGATCACCCGGCCCGGCAGACCGCAGGACATCTCGTCGGGATCCTTGCCGTCGCAGGTCTTGCCCTGGCAACCGGGGGCCGGATCGAGCGTGGGCGCCGCCGGGCTCGCCGGCGGCCCGCTGCCCAGACCCCGTAGGGCCGGCGCCGCCAACAGTGCGGCCGTCGCCGCCGCGACCACGCCCACGGCCGCGGCGAGCAGCCACTGCCGCCGCGCCCTCGCTGGGCCTGTCGCCCCACCTACCGGCACACCCGCGTCCCGCACCTCACCCGTGTCGGCGGACTCGCCCGTACCGCCCGTGCCCGTGGCGGGAGCGACGGCGGCAGCGAGAGCGGGCGCGGCAGCGGCGGCCTGTTCGACGGGCCGGGCGTGGTGGGCGCGACCGCTCCACTCCGCGTCCGCCAGCTCCCACAGCGCGAGCAGCCGTCCGGCGGGCTCGCCGGCCACCTTGCACAGCGCGTCGACGGCCTGGCGGGGCACCGGGCTCTTGCCGTTGAGGTAACGCGCCCAGGAGGACTTGCTGTACGCGGTGCGCTCGGCCAGGGCCGCCAGGCTCAACCCCGTCCGGGCCTTCATCTCGCGTAGCCCCTCGGCCAGCGCCACGCACTCGGGAGCCGGGCCGGTCAACCGCGCAGCTCCTGCCAGGTGTGCGGCCCCACGACGCCGTCGGCCGGCAGCCCGGCCTTCTTCTGTAGGCGGACCACGGCGGCGATGGTCTGCTGCCCGTAGATCCCGTCGACGGTGCCCGGGTTCAACCGGTGGTGGCGCAGCAGGCACTGGGCCTCCACCACGTCCCAGCCGGGACCTGCGAGGACGGCCGTGCGCGTGGTGCTGTAGCCGGCGAACAGGCCGCCGCCCGCCCCGCCGTCGCGCCGGACCGGGCAGGAGTAGGTCTTGCCCGGCCGGAAGAGGTACTTGCCGGGCCCTCCCGGGGTGCTGGTCGGCGAGGCGGTCGCCGCCGCCTTCACCCGGCTCGTCGTGCCGTCCTCCTCGTCCCAGGGGGTGGCGATCACCATGCCGGCGCCGACCCCCAGGAGGACGGCGGCGAGCACGGCGGCCACCGCGAGGGACCTGCGCACGCTCAGCAACCGCGGGGCGCCCTGCGCGGCGGGCGAATCCGCGGCGGGCCCGGGCGCCTCCGTCGACACCGCGCCGGCTTCGGGCGTGGTCTCCTCCTGCTCCGCTGCGTCCTGCTGGTCCGCGTCCTGCGTACGGTCCGGCGGCGCGGCCGAAGCCGACTGCTGCCATGCCTCCTTGGCCACCTCGTGGAGGACCAGCAGCCGCACCGGGTCGGCCCCCGCGGCCCGCGCCAGCTCTTCCACCGCGCGCTGCGGCGGCAGCGCCTGGCCGTTCAGATAGCGGTCCCACGAGGACCGGCTGTACCCGGTCTTGGCCGCGAGCGCGATCATGCTCAGCCCGCTGCGGTCCTTCAACCTCCGAAGCTGTACGACGAGTTGCTGGACCCTCTGGTCTAGAGAATCGGGCAATGCCTTCCAACGCGGCATAATTCCCCCCGTTTGCCGTCAACGGTCCTCAATGCTCTCACTGCCGTGCCCCGTTGGTACACCGCGCGTGGGTCATGGAGCACGGACCGGCGGGACACGCCCCATGCTTTCGGCCAGCCCGAAGCCGCCGCGAGAGCCCGTACCCCCGTCCCACGACTGCCTCATCCCGCCCGGCGTCATGGCAGGTCAGGGCGGGGAACGTCTCGCTGTGACCCCAACTGGTCGGCCGGCCTCGCGGCGCCGCCCGGGCCACGGGCAAGCTCAGTGCCGACAGCAGGACGGCGCGCTCCACACCACGCCGTCCGCTCGATCCACGGGGAAGGACAACCAGCCATGAACGCACACAAGCGGTTCACCCTGGCCGGCCTGGCGGCCGTCATGAGCATCGGCGGCCTGGGGCTCATCACGGCGCCACCGGCCTCCGCCGAAGGCGCCTGCACCGACTGGCGCGTCATCCAGGTCGACCACAACGCGGCCGGCCTCAAGTACCGGGAGTGCGACCGTTACAGCGGCGACCGTACGCAGACCAAGGCGCAGCTGTACCTGTGGGACAACAAGCACGACGGCAAGGTGGCCCAGGGGTACACCGCGACCGGCTCGAACAAGGACGGTTCCTGGCAGCAGAGCTGGGAGCGCTACTACGCATGGGGGAACGAGAAGCACCACAGCCCCCTGATCGACACGGGCTGGCACAAGGGCCACGACGTGAAGGTGCTCCTCAAGGCCACGCGGGGCTGACCGCGCGGCCCCGGCAGACCGGATTCCGCGGCGTCACCGCAGCCGGCGGTCACGCCGCGGAACCGCAGTGGGGGGGCCCCCCCCCCCCCCCCCCGCCCCGCGCGGGGGGGGGGGGGGGCCCCCCCCCGCGACGATCGCGGAGATGGCCATGCAGCGCTCGCCGGCCGAGCCGTACGCGGCCGAGACCGCGGCGTCGGCCGCCGCGTCCAGGTCGGCGTCGGGCAGGACGAGCATGTGGTTCTTGGCGCCGCCGAGCGCCTGCACCCGCTTGCCGCTGGCGGTGCCGGCCGCGTGCACGTGGCGGGCGACGGGGGTGGAGCCGACGAAGCTGACCGCGGCGATGTCGGGGTGCTCCAGGATGCGGTCGACGGCCACCCGGTCGCCGTTGACGACGTTCAGCACGCCGTCCGGCAGGCCGGCCCGGGCCGCGAGTTCGGCCAGCTTGTACGCGGCCGACGGAACCTTCTCGCTCGGCTTGAGGACGAAGGTGTTGCCGCAGGCGATGGCCAGCGGGAACATCCACAGCGGCACCATGGCGGGGAAGTTGAACGGCACGATGCCGGCCACCACGCCCAGCGGCTGCCGGATCGCGGCCACGTCCACCCGGGTGGAGACCTGGGTGGACAGCTCGCCCTTGAGCAACTGCGGGATGCCGCAGGCGAGTTCGACGATCTCCAGGCCGCGGGCGACCTCGCCGAGCGCGTCGGCGTGCACCTTGCCGTGCTCGGCGGTGATCAGCCGGGCGATCTCCTCGCGGTGGGCGTCGAGGAGTTCGCGGTAGCGGAAGAGGAACGCGGTGCGGCGGGCCAGCGACGAGGTGCCCCAGTCGGTGGCGGCGGCGCGGGCCGCGGCCACCGCCGCGTCCACCTCGGCGACGGAGGCGAACGCGACCCGGGCGGTCTGCTCACCGGTCGCCGGGTCGGTCACCGGCCCGTACGCGCCGGACGTGCCGTCGACGGGCCTGCCGCCGATCCAGTGGTCGATGGTCTGCATACCAGCGGGACCTTTCTCCTGAAACGACATCGTGGGATGACAGTTGGGGGCAACGCTTCGGGGCGACACCTTGGGACGGCAGGCGGGGCGCGTGCGGGGCGCCGCGGTCGGGGGCGGGCGACGCCCCGTACGCCTCACCCGCACGCACCGCTCGTACGCCTCACCCGCACGCACCGCTCGTACGCCTCACCCCTACGCGTCACTCGTGCGGCACCGCCCAAACCCACCACCCGTACGCCTCACCCGTACGCGTCACAGGTAGCGCCGCCGGCCCTCCGCACGCTGCTCGTACTCCTGCCGGGCCCGGGTGGCCGCCGGGCGGGTCGCCACCTCGGCAACGGGAACATCCCACCACGCATGGGTGCCCGGATCGCTGGACACTGTGTCGGCCGTTTCGGTCTCCACATAGACACATGTGGGCTGGTCGGAGGCGCGGGCGGCGGCCAGGGCGGTGCGCAGTTCGCCGACGGTCGCCGCGCGCAGCACCTGCACGCCCAGGCTGGCGACGTTGGCGGCCAGGTCGACCGGGAGCGGCGGGCCGGTGTAGCTGCCGTCCGCGGCGCGGAAGCGGTACGCGGTGCCGAACCGTTCGCCGCCCACCGCTTCGGAGAGCCCGCCGATGGAGGCGTAGCCGTGGTTCTGGATCAGTACGACGTTGATGTTGACGCCCTCCTGGACCGCGGTGACCAGTTCGGTGGGCAGCATCAGGTACGTGCCGTCGCCGACCAGCGCCCACACCGGCCGGTCGGGCGCGGCGAGCCTGACGCCGATGGCGGCCGGGATCTCGTACCCCATGCAGGAGTAGCCGTACTCCAGGTGGTACTGCCGCCGGGACCTGGCCCGCCAGAGTTTGTGCAGGTCACCGGGGAGGGAGCCGGCCGCGTTGAGGACCACGTCGGTGTCGCCGACGACCGCGTCGAGCGCGCCGAGCACCTGCTGTTGGGTGGGCCTGGCGTCGTCGGGGGCCGCGTAGACGCGCGCGACGACCTCCTCCCAGCGGGCCTTGCCCACCGCGTACTCGCTCGCGTACGCCTGGTCGACGCGGTGGCCGCGCAGCGCGTCGGCGAGCGCCTCCAGGCCGGTGCGGGCGTCGCAGACCAGCGGCAGGGCGGCGAGCTTGGCGGCGTCGGCGCCGGCGATGTTGAGGCCGACGAAGCGCACGGCCGGGTCGGCGAAGAGGGTGGCGGATGCGGTGGTGAAGTCGGAGAGCCGGGTGCCGACGCCGATGACCAGGTCGGCGGTGCGGGCCAGGTCGTTGGCGGCTGCGGTGCCGGTGTGGCCGACGCCGCCGAGGTCGGCCGGGTGGTCGTGGCGCAGCGAGCCCTTGCCGGCCTGGGTGGAGACGACCGGGATGCCGGTGGCGTCGACGAGGGCGCGCAGCGCGTCCTCGGCCGCGCTGTGGTGCACGCCGCCGCCGGCGATGAGCAGCGGGCGGCGGGCGGCGCGCCCGGCCCGGACCACCGCGGCGCGTTCGGCCGGGTCGGGCGCCGGGCGGCGCACCGGCCAGACCCGCTCGGCGAAGAACTCCACCGGCCAGTCGTACGCCTCCACCTGCACGTCCTGCGGCAGGGCGAGGGTGACGGCGCCCGTCTCGGCCGGGTCGGTCAGCACCCGCATCGCCTGGAGTGCGGCCGGAACCAGCGCCTCCGGGCGGGTGATGCGGTCGAAGTAGCGGGAGAGCGGGCGCAGCGCGTCGTTGACCGACACGTCTCCGGCGTACGGGACTTCGAGCTGTTGCAGCACCGGGTCGGCGGGCCGGGTGGCGAAGGTGTCGCCGGGCAGCAGCAGCACCGGCAGCCGGTTGATGGTGGCGAGCGCGGCGCCGGTGGCCAGGTTGGTGGCGCCGGGGCCGATCGAGGTGGTGACGGCGTGCGCGGCGAGCCGGTCGCGCTGGCGGGCGTAGCCGACGGCGGCGTGCACCATGGCCTGCTCGTTGCGGCCCTGGAGGTAGGGCAGGTCGGTGCCGGACTCCAACAGGGCCTGGCCGACGCCGGCCACGTTGCCGTGCCCGAAGATGCCCCAGCAGGCGGTGATCAACCGCTGGGTACGGCCGTCGCGCTCGGTGTGCTGCGCGGCCAGGAAGGCGACCAGGGCCTGGGCGACGGTCAGCCGGCGGGTGCTCATCGGGCGTCTCCTGGGGGGGGGGGGGGGGTTTCTGGAGTGGCCGGGGTTCCGGATGGGGCAGAGGTCCCGGGGAGAGTCGGGGCGCCGGGAGTGGCTGGGGTCTCCGGAGTAGCAGAGGTCCCGGAGGTGGCCAGGGTCACGGAGGAGGCCGGGGGCCCGGAGGTGGTCGGGGAGGCTTCCGCGGTGGACCCCGGCGCCGGTCCCGCCGGGCCGTCGGCCGGCGCCCCGTACAGCGGCAGCCGGGGATCGACCCGCTGCCCGGGCCAGGTGTCGCGGATCCAGGCGTGGTCGGGGTGGTCGCAGATCAGCCAGGCGCGTTCGGCGCCGGGGCCCGCCATCACGTTGAGGTAGTAGAGGTCGTGGCCGGGGGCGGCGATAGACGGGCCGTGCCAGCCGTCGGGGATCAGCACGGCGTCGCCGGTGCGCACCTCGGCGAGTACGTCGGACTCCTTCCCGCGCCCGGACGGCGTCACCCGCTGGTAGCCGACGCCGGGCGTGCCGTGCGCCTCGGCGACCTCGAAGTAGTAGATCTCCTCCAACTCCGACTCCACGCCGGGGCGGTGCTCGTCGTGCTTGTGCGGCGGGTAGGAGGACCAGTTGCCGCCGGGGGTCAGCACCTCAACCGCGATCAGCCGGTCGCAGTCGAAGACGCCGGCCGCGGCGAAGTTGTTGACCTGCCGCGAACAGGTGCCGCTGCCGCGCAGCTCCACCGGCACGCCGGCCGCCGGCCCGTACCGCGCCGGCAACACCCGCTCGCACCGCGCCCCGACCAGCGCGAACCGGCCGCCCGCCGCACTCTCGACGCGGGCCGTTGCGTCCCGCGGCAGGTACGCGAAGTCGGTGACCCCGCTGAACACGTCGGGCCGCCCGTGCAGGGCGAACCGCTGCTCCCCGACGGTCACGGTGCAGCCGCCGGCCAGCGGCAGCACGATCCACTCGCTGTCCCCGGTGGCCCACTCGTGCGCCGCACCGGCCGCGAGGCGCAGCACGCGCAGCGAGGAGTAGCCCCAGCCGGCCCGCTCGGGATCGACGGCCAGCGCGTAGGGCCCGTCCCCCGCGCTGCCGGCCGGCAGGTGCAGGCCGTGCGGGCCGTCGGGACGGGGTGGCTGACGGTGCGTCGTCACGCTCATGTGCTCGTCTTTCGTTCGACGTTCGACGTTCGTACGGGGGCGGGCGCGGGCTCCCACCACCGGCGGCGGCCACTCGGGGGCGGACGGCCGGCGGCGGTCGCCCGGTGCGCGATCACAGCAGCCCCACCGCCGTGTCCACCGCGGCGCCCACGTCCCCGTCCGCCGGGTAGAGCAGCGAACGGCCGGCCACCAGCCCCTGCACCGTGGGCAGCTTGAGCGCGTGCCGCCAGCGCTCGTACGCCCGCTCCTGGTCGGCGGCCGAGCGGCCCACGTCGCCGCCGAGCAGCACCGCGGGCAGCGTGGAGGTCTCCATGACCCGCGCCATGTCCTCCGGCTCCGCGGTGACCGGCACCTTGAGCCAGGTGTACGCGGAGGTGCCGCCGAGGCCGGAGGCGATGGCGAGGGAGTGCGCGACGGCGTCGGCGCTCAGGTCGTTGCCGATCTTCCCGTCGATGCGGCGGGAGATGAAGGGTTCGACGAAGACCGGCAGCCGGTGGGCCGCCATGTCGTCGATGGCGCGGGCGGCCGACAGCATGGTGTCCAGCGAACCCGGATCGTCGTAGCCGATGCGCAGCAGCAACTTGCCGGCGTCGAAGCCGAGCCGGGCCAGGTCCTCGGCACGGTGCCCGGTGAACCGGTCGTCCAGCTCGAACGCCGCCCCGGCCAGCCCGCCGCGGTTCATCGAACCCATCGCGACCTTGCCTTCGAGCGCCCCGATGAGCAGCAGGTCCTCCAGGATGTCCGCGGTGCCGAGCACCCCGTCCACGCCGGGTCTGGAGAGCGCGAGGCAGAGGCGTTCGAGGAGTTCGACCCGGTTGGCCATGGCGAGTTCCCGGCCGCCGACGGCGAGCGCGCCGCGCGCCGGATGGTCCGCCGCGATGATCATGAGCCGCCCGCTGGCCCCCACCAACGGTCGTCTGACCCGACGCGCGGCGGCCTCCGCGATGGCCTCAGGATGCCGGGTCCGCACCTTCACGATGTCGGAGATACGGATAGTCACGGGATCTGCTCACTCTCACGGGTGGTGGGGCGGGACGGTGACGGGGGGCGGGGCCGGGGCGAGCCCCGGCGGTGGTACGGGGTGCGTGGCTGGAGCGGTGTACGGGGTGCGGTGGGGCGGTCCTTGCGCGGTGGGGCGTACGGCGTGGTCCTTGCCCGGTGGGGCGTACAGCGTGGGTCGGCTGGGTCGGGTCGTAGGGAACGGGTCGACGAGTCGGGTAGGCCCGTGCCCGTACGACGGTCCTACGAGATCGGGCACGGATACGAGATCGGTCGGGGCGTACGGCGTGGGCGCAGCGCCCAGCGGAGACGTACCGCGGACGGGGCGGGACGTACCGGCCCCGGGCGAGCGCTCGCCCACCCGGCCGGCCGCCGCCCCGGGTCGCACCCCGCCGGGTCACTGGCGCTGGAGGAGGTCCGCCACCTCCCCCGCGGTGGGCATCGCGGACGAACAGGCCAGTCGGGAGGCGACGAGCGCGCCGGCGGCGTTGGCGTGCCGCATGATGCGCGCCAACTCCCAGCCAGCCAGCAGCCCGTGGCAGAGCGAGCCGCCGAACGCGTCGCCGGCGCCGAGCCCGTTCACCACCTCGACGGGGACCGGCGGCACCTCGGCGGTGCTGCCGTCGCGGTGCACGGCGAGCACCCCGGCCGGGCCCTGCTTGACCACGGCGAGCTCCACGCCGGCGGCCAACAGCGCGTCCGCCGCGGCCCGCGGCTCGCGCTCACCGGTGGCCACCTCGCACTCGGCGAGGTTCCCGACCGCGACGGTGGCGTGCCGCAGTGCCTCGGCGTAGTACGGCCTGGCCTCGTCCGGGTCGGCCCAGAACATCGGCCGCCAGTCGAGGTCGAAGACGGTGGCGGAGGCGGCGCCGTGTCCCGTCTCGGCGTCCGGGTCCGCGCTCCCGGGGGCGCCGCCGCCCGCGCCCAACCCACCAGCACCGCCGCCGCCAGCGCCCCCGCTCGCTCCCCGACCTGCGGACCGCGCCGCGAGCGCCGCGAGCGTCGCCGCGCGGCTGGGCTCCGCGCACAGCCCGGTGCCGGTCATCCAGAAGATGCGGGCGGCCCGGACCGCGTCCAGGTCGAGTTCGTCCGGGTGGATCTCCAGGTCGGGGGCCTTGGGCTGGCGGTAGAAGTAGAGCGGGAAGTCGTCGGGCGGGAAGATCTCGCAGAAGGTGACCGGCGTCGGGTACTGCGGCACCGCGCTCACCCAGCGGTCGTCCACGCCGAAGTCGCGCAGCGCCTCGTGCAGATACGCGCCGAACGGGTCATCACCGGTGCGGGTGATCACCGCCGCCGTCCGGCCGAGCCGGGCCGCCGCCACCGCCACGTTGGTCGCCGAGCCACCCAAGAACTTGCCGAATGTTTCGACGCGCGCCAACGGCACGCCGATCTGGAGCGGGTAGACATCGACTCCGATGCGGCCCATCGTGATCAGGTCGTACGGCTGCGTCATGCTCGCCCCTTCGGTGCCCTCACTGCGACTGACCCACTCGACACCCCGCCCGAAACCCCACACCCCACGCCCCGTCCCACGTTCTCGCACCGCTGCCCCACGCCACCGCCCCGGCGGGGCCCGTACGAGGGCTGCCGCCCACCTCCCGCACCACCCTGCGCGAACGCACCCGCGCCGCCCCGCGGGAACAGGTCTAACGGCGCCTCACGCAGCCTGTCAACATTTTGTCCTGACATACGGACGTACCCCGCCAGGCACCACATTGACGTGACGTCCTTATGTCAGGACGAACTCTTGACAGTGGCTGGGGCGGCGGGAAAGCTACCCAGCGAGGCCGTCCACCGCCCCGCCCGTCCCGTACGCGATTCCCACGGTCCGGTCAGCGTCGACCGGCGAGAGGAGAGCGCCCCATGGCCGCCCCCCAGCCCCCGCGCCCCGCCCTGGACCGCATCCGCGTCGGCTCGGCGCCCGACTCCTGGGGCGTGTGGTTCCCGGCCGACGACCAACAGGTGTCCTGGGAACGGTTTCTGGACGAGGTGGCCGAGGCCGGTTACGCGTGGATCGAACTCGGCCCGTACGGCTATCTGCCCACCGATCCGGCGCGGCTGACCGACGAAACGTCCCGGCGCGGCCTCTCGGTCTCCGCCGGCACCGTCTTCACCGCGCTGCACCGCGGCCCGGCCGTCTGGGACGCCACCTGGGAGCAGGTCTCCCGGGTCGCCGCCCTGACCCAGGCGATGGGCGCCCGCCACCTGGTCGTCATCCCCGCCTTCTGGCGCGACGACAAGACCGCCGAGCTGATCGAGAGCCCGGAGCTGACCGCGGAGCAGTGGCGCGACCTGGCCTCCGGCACCGAGCGGCTGGCGGCCGAGGTGCGGGACCGGTACGGCCTGGAGATCGTCGTCCACCCGCACGCCGACACGCACATCGACGGCGAGGCCAACGTGGCCCGCTTCCTCGACGCCACCGACCCGGACCTGGTCAACCTGTGCCTGGACACCGGCCACTACGCCTACTGCGGCGGCGACAGCGTCCGCCTCATCGAGACCTACGGCGAACGCATCGGCTATCTGCACCTCAAGCAGGTCGATCCGGCGATCCTCGCGGACGTGGTCAGGGACGGGGTGCCGTTCGGGCCCGCGGTGCGGCGCGGGGTGATGTGCGAGCCGCCGACCGGGGTGCCCGCGCTTGAGCCGGTCCTCACCGCGGCCCAGGCGCTGGACGTCGACCTGTTCGCCATCGTGGAGCAGGACATGTACCCCTGCCCGCCCGACCAGCCCTTCCCCATCGCCCGCCGCACCCGCCACTACCTGCGCGGCTGCGGCGCCTGAGCCCACGGCCGGCGGACGGGCACGGGACGTACGAGCACGGTGCGTACGGGTGCGGTGCGTGCGGCCAGCGCGCCGCCCGATCGGGTACGGCCGGCGCACCGCCCGTACCCGATCCGTACGCGCCGGTCCCGCCCCGTACGCACGCGCACGCGCACGTGCCCGTACGCGGCCCGCCGGCGCCGAAACCCGCACCGCACCCGCACGCCCCAACCGCGCACCCGCCCGCACCCGCCCGCACGCGCACCGTCCCCCGCACCCGCACACTGGCCTCGTACGCAACGCAGCACACCCACAGCACACCCGCAGCACAGAACCCACAGCACACCCGCAGCACAGAGGAGCATCCGCACATGCCGCAGCAGCGCATCCTCGGGGTCGCCGTCATCGGCACCGGCCGTATGGGCGCCGACCACGTCCGCCGCATCGACGAGGTCACCAGCGGCGCCCGGGTCGCCGCCGTGGTGGACGTCGACGGGGAACGGGCCAAGGCCGTCGCCGAGCGCATCGAGGGGTGCGCCGCGTACACCGAGACCGCCGCGGCCCTGGCATCGCCCGAGGTGGACGCCGTGCTCATCGCCTCGCCCGGGCCGGCCCACGAGGCGGCGCTGCTCCAGGCGCTCGACCTGGACCTGCCCGTGCTGTGCGAGAAGCCGCTCACCCCCGACCCGGCGGGGGCGCTACGCGTCCTTGAGGCCGAACAGCGGCTCGGCCGGCGGCGCATCCAGGTCGGCTTCATGCGCCGGTACGACGCCGGCTTCCAGCGGTTGAAGGCGGCCGTCGACGGCGGCGCCCTCGGCCGGCCGCTGATGCTGCACTGCCAACACCGCAACGTCGCCACACCGCCCGGCTTCACCACCCAGATGCTGATCAACGACTCGGTGGTGCACGAGATCGACACCACCCGCTGGCTGCTCGACCAGGAAATCACCGCGGTCACCGTGGTGCGCCCCGCGCCCTCGTCGGCCGCCCCCGACCACCTCGGCGATCCCCAACTCGTCCTCTTCGAGACCTCCGGCGGCGCCGTCGTCGACGTCGAGATCTTCGCCAACTGCGGCTTCGGCTACCAGGTGCGCTGCGAGGCGGTCGGCGAGCGCGGCACCGCCCGCACCGGCGACGAGACCGGCCTCCTCACCCAGACGGCGGGGCAGTGGGGCGGCGCCATCCCGCAGGACTACGTGGTGCGCTTCGCGGACGCCTACGACCGCCAGGTGCAGCGCTGGGTGGACGCCACCCGCCGCGGCACCGTCGAGGGCCCGGGCTGTTGGGACGGGTACGCGGCGGCGGCCGTCTGCGCGGCCGGCGTACAGGCCCAGGGCACCGGCCAACGCACCCCGGTCGAGCTGCCGGAGCGCCCCACGTACCACTGACGCCCCACCAGCCCGCCCCGGACGCCCACCCCCACTCGTACGGGAGCCACGGGAGCCACCCATGCGCATCGGATTCCTCGGCGCCGGCCGGATCGGCGCCGTGCACGCCGCGACCCTCGCCGGCCTGGACGGCGTCGACGAACTGCTGATCGGCGACGCGGACGGCGCGCGGGCGCGCGCGTTGGCCGGTGCGGTCGGCGCCCGGGCCGCCGCCGGCGTGGACGAGGTCTTCGCCGCGCGGCCGGACGCCCTGGTGATCGCCACCGCGACCGCCTCGCACGCCGCGCTGATCGCCCGCGCGGCCCGCGCCGGCCTGCCCACGTACTGCGAGAAGCCCATCGCGACCGATCTGCCGGGCACGCTCGCGGCCCTGCGCGCGGTGCGCGAGGCCGGCACGCTGCTCCAACTGGGCTTCCAGCGCCGGTTCGACGCGGGCTATCTGGCCGCCCGGCGGGCCCTGCGCGCCGGCGAGTTGGGGCGGCTGCACACCATCAGGGCCGTCACCTCGGACGCGGCCCCGCCGGCGGCCGACTTCCTGCCCGCTTCGGGCGGGCTGATCCGGGACTGCCTGGTGCACGACTTCGACGCCGTGCACTGGCTGACGGGGCGTGCGGTGACCGAGGTGTTCGCCACCGGATCGGCGGCCGGCGCCGCGTACTTCCGCGCCGCCGGTGACGTGGACACCGCGGCTGCCGTCCTCACGCTGGACGACGACACGCTGGTCACGGCGACCGCGACCCGGTACAACGGCGCGGGCTACGACGTCCGCACCGAACTCGCCGGCGAGCGCGCCCAGTGGGTCATCGGGCTCGGCGACCGGACGCCGTTCGCCTCCGCTGAACCGGGCGGCCCACCGGGCCCCGCCCATCCCTGGCGCGACTTCGCCGACCGCTTCCAGGCCGCCTACCGGGCCGAGTTGGCCGCCTTCCTCCAGGCCGTACGCGGCGAGCGGGGCAATCCGTGCTCGGGCGACGAGGCGCTGAGCGCGCTGCTGGTGGCCGAGGCGTGCGAGCTGTCCCGGCGGGAGCACCGGCCCGTGCAACTGAGCGAGGTGCACGCACTCGTGGACGACCTCGTGGACGATCTCGTACCCGGCCCCGCCCGCGACCCTTCGTGACCTCCGTCGCCCCGCGGTCACCATCGTCACGCTTTTCTGCCCATTCCGTCACAGACCATCAACAGACGTGCGCATTCGGTCACTCAGCGTCGTTCACCGGGCACAGCTCAAGCGTTCAACGACACCTGTCGCCGCAGCTCCCCCGACGGCCCGATCCGCCGCGACTGCGGCGCCCTAGGAGGGCCGAGAGATGACGGATCGCAACCTCTGGTCGTACCAGGACATCGCCGCCCACATCGGCGTCCAGACCGACACCGTGCGCTCGTACCGCAAGCACGGCCTGCTCCCGACGCCCGACGTCGTCGAGAACGGCAAGCCCTTCTGGTACGCGGACACGATCCGGGAGTGGGTGCTCCAGAGACCGCGCAACCGGCGGCGTGCCGAGTAGTCGGGCGCGGAGAAGCCGAGACCCCGTGACGTCATACCCCCCAGGGGTATAAGATGAGGGTCATGAGACGCCGCGGCGAGCCCGCCCCGGCCGCTCTCGACCGACCTGACCTCACCCCCAGGGAGACCGCCATGACCTCCGAGTCCCACACCGCCCCCCGCCCGGCCGCCGAGGGCGACGTCACCACGGTGTACGCGGTGACGGGCATGACCTGCGGCCACTGCGAAGGCGCGGTCACCGAAGAGGTCTCGGCGCTGGCCGGGGTCACCTCAGTCAAGGCCGTGGCCGCCACCGGCCAGGTGACGGTCGTCTCCGCCACCCCGCTCGACGACGAGGCCGTCCGCGCCGCGATCGACGAGGCCGGATACGAGCTCACGGGCCGCGCCGCCTGACCCGTCGCCGCACCACCTTCGGCACCGTGCACGACGGGGGGGGGGGGGGGGGGGGGGGGGGGGGGGGGGGGGGGGGGGGGGGGGGGCGGCGGGGGGGGGGGGGGGGGGGGGG
>NZ_JBEHZD010000370.1:0-8283 GCF_040240285.1 Streptomyces sp. HSW2009
CGCCGCCCACCGACAGCTACACAAGGTTTATGGTCGGCAGCGTCAGAGGTTTATAAGACACAGCTCCAGCGCGGACGTCTCCAGGGCACGGCTCTCCAGCTCCTGGCGCAGCCGTGCCAGAGCACGGTGCAACGTGCTCTTGACGGTGCCGGTCGACATCCCCAGCGCCTCCGCGGTCTCCTCGGTGCTCATCTGCTCCCAGTGTCGCAGCACGACGACACTGCGCTGCTTCGGCGCCAGACACGACAGCACGTCCATCAGCAGCGCCCGGTCGGCGTGCTGCTCGGTGCCGTCCTCGACGCGGGCGTCCGGCAGCTCCTCGGTGGGCACCTCTTCCAGCTTGCGGGCGCGCCACCACTCCGTACGCGTGTTGATCATGACACGGCGGAGGTACGCGTCGGCCAGCGACTTGTCGGCGATGCCGTCCCACCGCCCGTAGGTACGCACCAGCGCGGTCTGGAGCAGGTCCTGCGCCTCGATCGGGTCGGGCACGAGGCGGCGGGCGCTGCGCAACAGCGCGTCCTGCCGGTTCCGCACGTATTCCTCGAAGTCCAGTACCTTGCTGCCGCTGCTGGTCATCGCACAGCCTCCGTCCCACGGTGTTCCCCACGTCACGCCACCGGTCACGCGGCGTGTTACCGAGGAACTTACGGAGACGCTGTTGCGGCATTCCGTACGCCAGCCCTGCCGTGGATGCACAGCTACCCATAGGTTGTGTAACAGCGGCCGGCGGCCCCCGTCCGCCCCCTCCCCACCTCTACGCTCCGTGCGGTTCGCGGCAGCGCTGCGTCACGGATTTCGCCTGGCGGCGGGCCGTCGACGGCCCGGCGGGCGGTGGGGGGCCGGCGGTGGAGGGGGTGCTGTGGGGTGGTTGTTACCTGCGCCGTTACGTACGTCGTTGCGGGCGCCCCTATGTAAGTCGTTACGTACGTCGTTCGGTCCCGGTCAGGTCCGCGGGAGCCGGACCGGGTCAGGTCTGTGGGAGTCGGTAGACGCCGCCCGCCAGTGGCTCCACCAGCCCGTCGGCGACCAGCCCGTCCAGCGCCCTGGCCCGCTGCACCGGCTCGTGCCACACCCGGTCGAGCTCCGCCTGCGGCACCGGGTCGGTCGAGTCCCGCAACACGGCGAGCAGCTTGCCGCGCACCTGACGGTCCGTACCGGCGTAGGTCTGGCCGCGGCGCGGCGGCCCCTCGTGCGCCGGCGAACCCGCGAGCCGCCACGCGCACTGCGCCGCGATCGGGCACCGGCCGCACTCGGGCGAACGGGCCGTGCACACCAGCGCGCCGAGTTCCATGGTGGCCGCGGCCCAGCGCGCCGCGGTCGGCTCGTCGGCCGGCAGCAGCGAGCGGGCGAGCTTGCGCTCGGCGGCGGTGGTCGCGTTCGGCGGGTACTCCTTGCCGGTCACGGCCCGGGTGAAGACCCGCCGGACGTTGGTGTCGAGCACCGGGTGGCGCTGCCCGTACGCGAAGGAGGCCACGGCCGCCGCCGTGTACTCGCCGACCCCGGGCAGCGCGAGGAGCTGTGCGTGCTCGCGGGGCACGTCGCCGCAGTGCCGTTCCTTTATCGCCGCCGCCGCGGCGTGCAGCCGCAGCGCACGGCGCGGGTAGCCGAGCCGGCCCCAGGCACGGACCGCCTCGCCCGGCGGCTCGATGGCCAGGTCGGCCGGGCGCGGCCAGCGGGCCAGCCACTGCTCGTACACCGGAAGGACCCGGCCCACCGGCGTCTGCTGGAGCATGAACTCGCTGACCATCACGCCCCACGCGCCCGCCTCGGGCCGCCGCCAGGGCAGGTCGCGGGCGTGCGTCTCGAACCAGGCGTTGACGGCGGAGTGCAGGACGGCGGCCGGTACGGGCGCGGCGGACTCCCCGCCCGCCGCGGGCCCGGCGGACGGCGCTGCCGCGGGCCCGGCCGGAACCGGCGGGGCTGACGGGGCCGGCGCAGCCGTCGGGGCGGACGAATCCGCTGCGGCCGACGGGGACGGCTGGGGCGACGGAGCGGACTGGGACGGCTGGGGGGCGGCCTCGGCGGACGTGGGGGCGTCGACGGACGGCGCGGGCGTGGCAGTCATGGCACCACCGATCCTGGCACGCCCCCGGCTCGCGACGAAACGGCCCGCGCCGGGCGGCCGGGTGAGCCGAGACCGCCGTACGGACCACGTCCGAGCGCGGGGACGCGCGTGCGGGGAGCGGTGCGTGAGCCGTACGGGGACGCGCGTCGGGGCGCGGGGCGGGGCGACGGGGGCGGGCGGGTGCGGCGGTGCGGGGCGAGCGGTGGGAGCTGGCGGGGGGGGCGGGCTTGTGCCGCGTACGGCTCGACCGCTCGTACGGCTCATGCAGCTCGTACGGCTCATGCAGCTCATGCAAAAGAAGGGGCTCGTACGAAGAAGAAGGAGGAGGGGGGAGAGGTAGCCCGGGCCCGCGGACGAGGCGCGGGGCGTACGGCGTGTGCGCGGCCTGCGGCGGGGGCCGGGACACATGGCCGGGCCAGACACCGGGGCACATGACCGGGCGTCACCCCGCGCGCCCGGAACGTCACCCCGGGGCACCCGGAATGCCGCTTCCGCCCCCTCGAAGTACCGCCCCCGGGCAGATGATGCGAAAAGTAGGCCCGGAATGCGGCGGGTAGTGGCAGGTCCCCTATCGGATCTCTCGTAGAGTTTCCGCGTGGGATCTCTGCGCAATCCGATCGGTCCGCTCCCTTCCACCATCTACTGGCGGCGAAGGGCAGTTGCGCTGTCCCTGATCGCGCTGCTGGTCGTCCTGGTCATCTGGGCCATGAGCCTCGGTGGCGACGACGGTGGTGGCGGCAAGGACGACGCCAAGGGCAACAGCGGCCACGAATCCACCGACACCATCACGCCGGGGCCGTCCTCATCGGGCCCGCTCAACAGCCAACGGCCCGGCGGGCGCGACGAGTCGGACGAGGGCGACTCCGCCGGCTCCGGTGGTTCCGGCTCAGGCGGCTCGGGCGGCTCGGGTGCTTCCGGCGGCTCAGGTGACGAGGACGGCGCCGCGTCCGCCGGCGGCAGCGGCGGCTCGGGCGGCAGCGGCTCCGGCGGGGCGAGCGGCGGCGCGGGCGGCCGTGGCACCACGGGCGCGGCCGGCGGCCTCGGCGTCGGCAACGGCGCGCTTGAGCCGTCGAACTCGACGCTCGCCGACTGCGAGGCCGGCGCCGTGGAGTTGGCGTTGCGCAGCATCAAGAACTCCTACGAGCCGGGCGACAAGCCCAAGTTCGAGCTGACCGTGAAGAACTCCGGGGACAGCGCCTGCAAGATCGACCTCGGCCGGGCGTCCGCCGCGCTCACCATCACGGACTCATCGGACGAGCACATCTGGGCCTCCGACGACTGCCCGCGCGGCAGCGCCACCTCACTGGTGCGGGTGCCGGCCAACGACAAGATCAAGCGCACCGTGGAGTGGGACCGCAAGACCACCGCCCGCAACTGCCCGGCCCCCTCCGGCACCAACGCGGCGCTGGCCGGCACCTACCTCGTCGAGGCCAAGGTGGACGGCATCGGCACCGCCCGCGTCTCGTTCGTCCTCGCCAAGGACTGACGCCCGCCCCGCCGTACGGGCTGACGCCCCGCCACGCGCGCACCCCGATGGCCCCCGTCACCGAGGCCAGGCCCTGCCGGACCCCCGCCAGGCCCTGGCCTCCGGCACGTCCGTACGGACCACGGCGGCCGGCTGGCTCGTACGGAAGGCCGCTGGCCCGATGCTTGACGACGGCCGTCGGCCCGGTGGTCGGCGGACGGCCGCTGGCCCGATGCTCGTACGGGCCGCTGGCGGCGCGTCCGTACGGGCCACGGCGGGCGGCGTGGGACGCGGGTGGCGGCCCGGCGTGTGGGGGTTGTTCACCCGCGGGCCGGCCCGGGTGCGCAGACAGTGGCCGGTCCGTCGGGTAGACAAGGCCGGTCGTCCCACCGCACACCACCCGCGAGAGGCCGCACCCCGCCGAAGGGCGCGGGCCGGGGACCCGCCCGCCGGGCCGCGGCCGGCCCGCCCCGGGCGTCGCAGCGCGGCACGGCAGCGGCGCGGCACACAGACGCAAGCGAGAACGACGGCCGCGAACGGGGCCGCAAGCGGGGAGGAAAAACCCATGAAGATCTTCCAGCCGATGCTCTTCGTCGGACTGGGCGGCACCGGCGGCCTGGTCGGCGCCGAACTGGAGCGCCGACTACGCGGCGAACTCTGCGGCCCCGACGGCGTGGCCCTCACCAGCCGGCTCAGCGGCCACGCGCCCTACCAGCTCCCGGACTGCCTCCAGTTCGTGTACGCCGACTACAGCGAGTCGGACCTGCAACGGCTGCCGCAGTTCAACGTCGACCCCTCGCTGCGCGCCGCGTACGCGCACACCTCGCGCGCCACCCACAACCTGCTGCCGAACTTCGACAGCTCGCCCGAGGTCACCAAGATGCTCCGGGCCAGCCTGCGGGACGAGGTCGCCGACTGGCTGCCGCCGCGCATCGACGAACCCAAGGTGACCCCGCTGCACAACGGCGCGGGCCAACTGCCCACCGTCGGCCGGGCCGCGCTCTTCGCCACCCTGCGGCACAGCCTGGCGCCCGTCCTCGAACCGCTGCTCCAGGCCATCGACTCCATCGCCAGGTCCGCCGGCGAGCTGAGCGAACTGGGCGGCGGGAAGGTCAACGGCTGCGACGTGTTCGTGGCGTTCTCGGTCGCCGGCGGCACCGGCGCCGGCATCTTCCTCGACTACCTGCACCTGATCAACTACGCGTTCCAGCTCCGCCGCTTCGACGGCGCGAAGATCTACCCGCTGGTCGTCATGCCGTCCTCGTTCCCGACCGCCGCCGGCGGCGGGCGCGAGGCCGACCTGAACGCGGCCCGCGCCCTGGTCGACCTGTTCCGCATGGTCGACGGGCAGAACGCGCCCACCGAAGGCGCCGAGATCGGCGACCTCGACCAGGACGCCGGGCTCGGCATCCGCTACCCGGGCTCCACCACCGTCCGGCTGCGCACCGGCATCCTGCCGACCGCGTTCCTGTTCAGCCCGACCGCCGGCATCCGCCAGGACGACCTGCGGCGCTCCATCGTCTCGCTGGTGATGTCGCTGGTCGGCACGGAACTCGGCGAGGGCTCGGCGCGCGGCCGGGCGCTCGCGGCCGACGACGACTTCCAGACCTTCGCCGCCAGCTTCATCAACCGCGGCGTGCACCGCAGCGCCATCTCGCCCACCGGCATCGGCCGCCAGGGCGTCTCCACCAGCCTGGTCGCCTCCATGACCGCCCCCATCGACCAGCTCGCCGACCTGGTCGCGGGCCGGCTGCTGCGGGAGGCGGTCACCGAACTCGTGGAGCGCCCGCGGACCGCGCTGCCGGAGAACGCGGTCCCGATGATCCGGCAGCTCTTCGCCGACGCGCAGCTCGAAGAGCTGTGGGAGCGCCGGCAGTTGGCGGTGCCCGAACCCGATCCGCTGCCGCGCGGCAGCCGCGCCATCGAGCAGGCGCTCGGCGAGCGGATCACCGACATGCAGCGGCTGCTGTACGACCTCCAGGCGATCGCGGAGCGGCAGGCCGCGTCGATGGCCGACCGGTTCTCGCCGCGCCCGGCGATCGACAAGCTGCTCCAGAGCGAGGACCCGTTCTTCGCCGAACGCGTCGTACGGGGCGTGCCCAAGAGCGAGGAGCCCATCGCCAGGCTCGGCTTCCTCGGCATGCTCAACAGCCGCTCGGTCGCCCCGCAACGCCCGCCGGGCCTGTCCGACCAGCCGCCGAAGGCCCCGCGCATCAAGGGCCGGCTCGCCGGCATGTCCCCGGCCCGCTGGGGCGACGACGACGTGCAGGCCGCCATCCAGGAACAGGACGCCTGGTACCGGTGGCGCTCGCTGACGGTGTGGCACGAGGCGTGGCGCGAACAGCAGCAGCGCTGGCAGCCGCAGGCGGACGCGGCGGCCGGCGACCTGACCCGGCTGGTCAACGCCTTCCTCAAGCACTCCGAGCGGGAGCGCAAGGTCTCCGCGCAGAAGGGCCTTGAGCTGTACGAGGACCGCACCGGCATCTCGTACCTGCTGCCGCCGCAGCGCACCCTCAACCACTTCTACGAGGACCTGGTCACCCGGCTGATCCGGCGCGAGGGGCTGCGCGAGCACGACGAGGCGGGCGCGCTGCTGCTCAAGCTGGTCGACGGGGACACCTGGCGGCGGGTGCACGCGCTCAGCCGGCGCACCCCCGACAGCGCGGTCGCGGCCGTCAAGACGCAGCTCGAAGGGCGGATCACCCGGCTGTTCGCGGAGAGCGGCGAACAGCTCGAAGAGCGCCCGCTGCTGCCGCCGATGGGCGCCCTGCTGGCCGCGGCTGCCGGCGACACGGACGCCGCCGAGCAGGTCAGCAAGGAGGCGCTCGACCTGTTCGGGCGCAAGCTCACCGGGCTGCTGCCGGTGGGCTTCACGCCGGAGGGCACCGGGCCGCTGCGGGTGCTGGTCACCCACCCGCGGGTGCAGGCGATCGAGGAGGTGCAGGAGTACCTGGGCAAGGCGCTGCGGCTGCCGTCGGACGCGAAGAACTCGGTGGAGTACCGCGGCGTGGAGTCCGACTCCATCACGGTGGTGCTGTTCCGCAGCGAGATGAGCCTGACCCAGGTGCCCGAGGCCCGCAAGGTGCTGCGCCAGTGGGCCAGGGCCAAGGACCACGAGCAGGCGCAGGACGTGCTGCGCTGGCGGCAGCGGCTGGGCTTCCGGGACAGTTGGATGGTCAGCAGCGAGGAGGACCGGCGCACCATCTTGCACCGGTTGTTGTGCTGTATGTGGAACGGTCAGGTGGACGTCGTCGACGGCGAGGTCGGCTCGCCCGAGCGGGTGCGGCTGCGGCTCTTCCCGGAGACCGGCGACCAGGTGCCGGGCGTGCGGCTGCGGCTCGGCGACTTCCCCGGCGGCGTCTCCAGTTGGGCCGAGTTGCTGCGCGCGTACGAGCGGTGGACGGTGCTGGACGACGAGCGGATCGTGGAGGACTACTGCCGGGAGCTGATGGGCGCCCAGCCGGCCGGCCTGGCCAGGAACGGCAGCGAGCCGCACGCGCTCTTCACCGAACTGGTGGAGAAGATCGCCCCGCGCCAGCTCGACCTGCTCGCCGAGCGCCGGGAGCGCGGCGGCGAACGGGTGGAGGGGTGGGTGCGCCCGCTGTGGGAGTTCTGGGCGGAGACCCTGCCGGCGGCGCTCGACACCGAGTTCACCGACCAGCGGGCCATCCAACCCACCCTGCGCACCCTGCTTGAGCACGTGCGCGGCGGCACCCCGCGGCGCACCGGGCCCGGCGACGCCCCGGCCCCCCGCCGTCCCGCCCCGGACGACGAGGACTGGGGCACCGCCCCGCGCACCTCGAACCCGCCCCGCCCCACCGACGAGGGCCCGCGCGCCGGCGGTGACGCGTACGACGCGGGCCAGCAGGCGGGCTACGGCGGTTACGGCGGTTTCGGTGGCTACGACGGACACGACCCAGGCCCGGCCGGCGCCCCCCCCCCGGGCCCCGGCCACGCCGACCGCCCGCCGCGCGACACGGCCGGCCCGCGGGAGCCGTACGACCGGGGCGAGGCGTACGGCGGTGGTGCGTACGACCGCGGGGAGGCGTACGACCGCGGTGGCGCGTACGAGCCGGGCGACGGCTACGAGCGGCCGGGCGGCTACGACCGCGCCGAGCGGAGCCAGCGCACCGCGCGCGACTGGGCCGAGTGGAGCGGACGCGGCGCCCGGGCCGACCGTGCTGAGGACCCGGGGTGGGGGGAGCCTGCGGGGCGTTCGGAGCGCGCGGGGCGTACGGATCGTACGGAGCGTGCCGATCGTTCGGAGCGGGCTGAGCGGGCTGAGCGGGCTGAGCGGGCTGAGCGGGGCGACCGTGTGGAGTGGGGCGACCGCGCTGACCGCACGGGGCGAAGCGGCCACGACGCCGGCGACAACTTCAGCCAGAGTGCCAGCCCCAACGCCGAGCTGAACAGGGACAGTTGGCGCGACGCGGACGACCGCGCGGGGTCGGACGGCCGGCAGGAAACGGACCGGGCGCGAGGCGCCGACGGGCGGCCGGACCCGCGGGAGTGGGGTGGCGCGGGGGCGCGCGGTGCGGGGGCCGAGTTCGGCGACTGGGACCGGGCCTCGGCAACGCCCCCGGGCCGGCCGTCCGGTGCGGCGTCGGGCGCGGCGTCCGGTGCGCCCTACGGTGCGGCGTCCGGGGCTGCTTCCGCCGGGGCCGGCGGGGCTGGTGGGGCTGGTGGGTCCGGTGGTTCCTACGGATCGGCGCCCGGCGGGGCCTACGGCGGGACCTCCGGCGCTACGTGG
>NZ_JBEHZD010000371.1:0-8280 GCF_040240285.1 Streptomyces sp. HSW2009
CACACCACACCCACCACCCACACCTACCTCGAACTCGGACCCGACCCCACCCTCACCACCGCCACCCAACACACCCTGGACCAGGCCGAGGCCACAGGGGAGCTTGGTGGCAGGGGCGCGCCGCGTACGGTGGCGACGCTGACCCGTAAGCAGCCCGAGCTGGTCGCCTTCGGCCAGGCTCTGGCCCGCTTGCACGTGGCAGGGGCCGACGTCGACTGGGCGGGCTGGTTCCCGTCCGGGCCGGCGCCGCGGGTGGTGGACCTGCCCACGTACGCCTTCCAGGGCGAGCCGTACTGGCTGATCCTCGATGACGCCGTCGGCGACATGGGGGCCGCAGGGTTGCAGCGGGTGGAGCACGCTCTGCTGCCGGTCGCCGTGGGGCTCGCCGACGGCGGCGTGCTGCTGACCGGACGGCTGTCCGCCAGCGGCGGCCGGGGTTGGTTGGCCGACCACGTGGTGGCCGGCTCGGTGCTGCTCCCGGGCGCGGCGCTGACCGAATGGGCGCTGCGCGCCGCGGACGAGGTGGGTTGCGGAGGCGTCGACGAACTGTCGCTCCAGGTGCCGCTGGTGCTGCCGCGGAGCGGCGGTCTCCGCATCCAGCTCGCCATCGGTCCGCTGACCGATGACGGCCGACGTGACCTGCGGATCTACTCCCGGCCCGACCGGGACGCAGACCTGGCGGCCGACGCCACCTGGGTGTGCCACGCCGAGGGTGTGCTCAGCCCGCCGGCGGACGGGGCGAGCCAACCGGAGCCGTTGGCCGCCGCCTGGCCTCCGGCCGGCGGGGAGCCCGTAGAGGTTGCGGGGTTCTACGAGCGGGTGGCGTCGGGTGGGTACGGGTACGGTCCGGCGTTCCAGGGTTTGCGGGCTGCGTGGCGGCTCGGGGACGAGGTGTACGCGGAGGTGGAGTTGCCCGAGTCGGTGGGGGAGCGGGAGGGTTACGGCATCCACCCGGCCCTGCTCGACGCCGCGCTCCACCCGGCCCTCCTGCTGGACGAGCCGCAGCAACCCGATGCCGACGACGACCGGGTGTGGCTGCCGTACGCCTGGCAGGGTGTGGCGCTGTGGGCCGCGCAAGCCACCGCCGTACGCGTCAGGATCACGCCGAACGCGCAGGTGGCGGACGGTGAACGCGGGCTGCGGGTGACCGTCGCCGACGCGGTGGGCGCCCCCGTACTGACGGTCGACTCCCTGGCCATGCGGCCCGCCACAGCCGACCAGCTCAAGGCCGGCGGCGAGCAGGGTGCGGACGGTCTGTTCACCCTGGACTGGACCCCACTGGCCCACCCCACCACCCCCGAGACCGCCGACGGCTGGGCGGTCGTCGGAGAGCAGGGTGCCACTGCCCTCGGCGGGCTCGCCGGCTTCGGCGACGCCGAGCCCGGCACGTACGCGGATGTGTCCGCCCTGGTCACAGCCCTGGACGCGGGAACCGCGGTGCCGCCGGTGGTACTGCTCCCCACCGCCGACCTGGCGACCCCGGAGACAACCACAGACACAGACACAGACGACGATGCGGGTACGAGCAGTGCGGTCGGGGCCGATGACGGTTCGGCGGTGGCTGCCGCCGGGTTGGCCGTGGCCGGGCGGTTGCTCGGGCAGGTCCAGGCGTGGCTGGCCGAACCGCGGCTGGCCGAGAGCCGGCTGGTGGTCGTCACCCGCGGCGCGGTAACCGCCGACGAGGTACGCGGCGACGGAGCCGTCACTGCCGACTGGGTACAGGTGCCCGCCGCCGCGGCCTGGGGCCTGATCCGCAGCGCGCAGACCGAGAACCCGGGCCGCTTCGTGCTCCTCGATCTCGACCCGGCCGACGACCGTGGCACGGAGGGTGCGGGCACCCCGTCCGAGGCCAAGGCCGTCGACCTCCCCGGTGTCGTCGCACTCGCCGCCACGGCCGACGAGCCGCAGCTCGCCGTGCGCGCCGGACGCACCCTGGTGCCCCGGCTCGTGCGCGCCGGCACCGACAGTGGCGACATCGTCGGCCCGGCCGGCGAACGCGCCTGGCGCCTGGAACTCCAGGGCGCCGCCACCCTGGACAACGTGGTCCCGGTGCCCTGCCCCGACATCCTCCAACCGCCCGCCGCCGGTCAGGTCCGCATCGAGGTACATGCGGCAGGCGTCAACTTCCGCGATGCGCTGATCAGCCTTGGCATGGTCCCAGGTCAGGTCGGCCTCGGCGGGGAAGGCGCCGGTGTGGTCACCGCAGTCGGCCCCGACGTCACCCACGTCGCCGTCGGCGACCGGGTGATGGGCATCTTCGACCGCGCCTTCGGCCCCACCGCCCTCACCAACGCCCACATGGTCGCCCCCGTACCCGAGGGTTGGACCTTCCACCAAGCAGCCGCGGTGCCGACGGTGTTCCTGACTGCGTGGTACGGGTTGGTGGATTTGGGTGGGTTGGTTGCGGGTGAGTCGGTGTTGATTCATGCGGGGACGGGTGGGGTGGGGATGGCGGCGGTGCAGATCGCGCGTCATCTGGGTGCTGAGGTGTTTGCGACGGCGAGTCCTGCCAAGCACGGTGTGTTGGAGGAGTTGGGTGTTGATGCGGGGCATCGGGCGAACTCGCGGGATCTCGACTTCGAGTCGGTGATCCGGGAGGCGACTGGTGGTCGGGGTATGGATGTGGTGCTCAACAGCCTGGCGGGCGAGTTCGTCGACGCCTCGTTGCGGCTCCTCACCGACGGCGGACGGCTCCTGGAGATGGGCAAGACCGACATCCGCGACCCGGAGGTCATGGCAGCCGCCTACCCCGGCACCCGCTACCAGGTGTACGACCTGGTCACCGACGCGGGGCCGGAGCACATCGGGCGCATGCTCGGTTCGCTCAGTGAACTCTTCACCAGTGGCGCGCTGACCCCGCCCCCGCTGCGGGTGTGGCCGCTGGCCAGGGCCCGGCAGGCGTTGCGCCACCTCAGCCAGGCCAAGCACACGGGCAAGCTCGTCCTCGACGTGCCGGCGGCGGTCGACCCCGAAGGCACCGTCCTGATCACGGGTGGCACCGGAACCCTCGGTGCCCTCGTCGCCGAACACCTCGTCAGCGCCCACGGCCTGCGCCACCTGCTGCTCGTCAGCCGACGCGGCCCGGCGGCCGAAGGGGCCGAAGCGCTCGCCACACGACTGGCCGAACTCGGAGCCGAGCCTCGTATCGTCGCCGCGGACGTGGCCGACGCGACGGCGGTCGCCGACCTCATCGCCGGCATCGACCCGGCCCACCCGCTCACCGGCGTCATCCACGCCGCCGGCGTGCTGGACGACGCCGTCATCACCGCGCAGACCCAGGAGGGGCTGGCCCGGGTGTGGGCCGCCAAGGCCACGGCCGCCGCCCACCTGCACGCGGCCACCGCGAACAGCCGGCTGGCCATGTTCGTCCTGTTCTCCTCGTCGGCGGCCACCCTGGGCAGCCCGGGACAGGCCAACTACGCGGCGGCCAACGCCTTCTGCGACGCCCTGGCCGCCCACCGCCGGGGCCTGGGACTGCCCGCGGTCTCCATCGCCTGGGGACTGTGGGCCAACGCCAGCGGCATGACGGGCAACCTCGCCGAAGCCGACCTGGCCCGCATGGCACGCTCCGGCATCGCCGCCATGCCGAGCCCGTACGCCCTCGGCCTGCTGGACGCGGCGCTCCACCACGGCGCGCCGGGCCTGGTCGCGGCCGACATCAACCCGCGCGCCCTGGCCACCCAGCCGGCCGACGCGCTCCCCGCCTCGCTGCGCGCCCTGGTGGCGGCGAGCACGGGAGCCACCCGCGGCCGGCGCACCGCCACCGCGGGCGGCGGGCAACCCGTCGACTGGGCGGGCCGGCTGGCCGGGCTCCCCGCCGAGGAACAGCTCCGCACGCTGGTCACCCTGGTCCGGGGCAACGTCGCCACCGTACTGGGCCACGCCGACGCCGAAGCGGTGGACGCCGACGCCAACTTCAAGGACCTGGGCTTCGACTCGCTGACCGCCGTGGAACTGCGCAACCGGCTCGCCGCGGCGACCGGCCTGCGACTGCCCGCGGCGCTGGTCTTCGACTACCCCGAGCCCACGGTGCTGGCCGAGTTCCTCCTCCAGCGCATCGCCCCCGCCGGCGGGCCCGTCAGCGGCCCCGACGCGGTCGATCCGGTGCTCAACGATTTGGCCCGGCTTGAGAACGCGTTGATAAAGCTTGACCTGGAAGACGGCGATTCCGGTGCGGTCACGGCTCGGCTGGAGAGCCTGCTGGCGAAATGGAAGGCGGCACGCAAGCCCGCACACGAGGGCAGCGCCGTGGAGAGGCTGGAATCCGCGTCAGCGGACCAGGTTCTCGACTTCATCGACAACGAACTCGGGGTGTCCTGAATGCGCGGGACCACACCATCGCTAAGGCCGGGGGCTACCTCATGGTGAACGAAGAGAAGCTGGTCGAGTACCTCAAGCGCGTCTCCGCTGACCTGCACGAGACGCGGCTGCGGCTGCGCGAGGTGGAGCAGCGGTCGCAGGAGCCGGTGGCCGTGGTCAGCATGGCCTGCCGGTTCCCGGGCGGGGTCAGCTCCCCCGAACAACTGTGGGACCTGGTCGCGGACCGCACCGACGCCATCGGCGACTTCCCCACCGACCGCGGCTGGGACCTGGACGGGCTCTACCACCCGGACCCGGACCACCCCGGCACCAGCTATGTGAAACAGGGTGGCTTCCTCTACGACGCCGACCAGTTCGACCCGGCGTTCTTCGGCATCAGCCCGCGCGAGGCACTGGCCACCGGGCCGCAGCAGCGACTCCTCCTGGAGACCGCCTGGGAGGCGTTCGAGCGGGCCGGCATCGACCCGATATCGCTCAAGGGCAGCCAGACCGGGGTGTACACCGGCACGGCGACCACCGGCGGCAACGGCCAGGGCGAGACCCCGCAGAAGGGCTCGGAGGGTTACGCGGGCAACGCCCCCAGCCTGCTCTCCGGCCGGGTCTCCTACACGCTGGGCCTCGAAGGTCCGGCCGTGACGATCGAGACGGCCTGCTCCTCGTCGCTGGTGGCCATGCACCTGGCCGTGCAGGCGCTGCGGCAGGGTGAGTGCTCGCTGGCGCTGGCCGGCGGCGTCACCGTGATGGCCTCGCCCGAGGTGTTCACCGGGTTCTCCCGCCAGCGCGGCCTGTCACCCGACGGCCGGTGCAAGGCGTTCGCCGCCTCCGCTGACGGCACCGGCTGGGGCGAGGGCGTCGGCCTCATCCTCCTGGAGCGACTGTCGGACGCCCAGCGCAACGGCCACCGGGTGCTGGCGCTGGTCCGCGGCTCAGCCATCAACCAGGACGGTGCCAGCAACGGCTTCTCCGCCCCCAACGGCCCCTCCCAACAGCGCGTCATCCGGCAGGCGTTGGCCAGTGCAAGGCTCTCGCCGTCCGAGGTGGACGCCGTCGAGGCGCACGGCACCGGCACCCGGCTGGGTGACCCCATCGAGGCCGACGCGCTGATGGCCACGTACGGCCAGGACCGCCCCGATGACCAGCCGCTGTGGCTGGGTTCGGTCAAGTCCAACATCGGCCACACCCAGGGTGCGGCCGGTGTCGCCGGTGTCATCAAGATGGTGATGGCGCTGCAACGGGAACACCTGCCGGCCTCCCTCCACCTGGACGAGCCGACCCCGCACGTGGACTGGAACGCCGGCGGCGTACGCCTGCTGACCCAACTCGTCCCGTGGCCGGCCGGCGAACGCACCCGCCGCGGTGGCATCTCCTCCTTCGGCATCTCCGGCACCAACGCCCACGTCATCGTCGAAGAGGCACCCACCACCGACGAGCAGCCCGCACCCACCCCCGGCGGACAGCCCGCCACCGGTCTGGTGCCGTGGATCGTCTCGGGTCGCACCGCCGACGCCCTACGGGGCCAGGCCGCCACCCTCGCCACCCACCTCGCCGCACGGCCGCAGGCCTCGCCGGTCGACGTCGGCTGGTCCCTGACGGCCACCCGCTCGGTCTTCGAACACCGCGCCGTCGTCGTCGGGAACAACCACGACGACCTGCTGACGGGCCTGCGCACGCTGGCCGCCGGCGAGACCCACCCCGACGTCATCACCCCGGGCACCGCGGCAGCCACCACCACCGGCGCCAGTGGCGTCGGCCCGGTGCTTGTTTTCCCTGGTCAGGGGTCGCAGTGGGTGGGGATGGGGGCAGGGTTGCTGGAAGCCTCACCCGTCTTCGCCGCGCGGGTTGCGGAGTGTGAGGGGGCGCTTGCGCCGTACGTGGATTGGTCGTTGGCTGAGGTTCTTCGTGGCGGTGTGGATGCTGCTGACCTTGGCCGGGTGGACGTGGTCCAGCCTGTGCTGTGGGCCGTCATGGTGTCGCTTGCCGCCGTGTGGGCGGATCAGGGTGTGAAGCCGGCCGCGGTCGTCGGGCACAGCCAGGGTGAGATCGCCGCGGCCGTCGTCGCCGGCGCGCTGTCTCTGGAGGACGGTGCGAAGGTGGTGGCTTTGCGCAGCAAGGCGTTGCGCAAGTTGGCTGGCGGCGGTGCGATGGCATCCCTCGCACTCAGTCAGGACAAGGCGGTTGGTTTCCTGGCTGGGCTTGGCGAGGCGGCGTCGGGTGCGGGTGTAGCGGCGGTCAACGGGCCTGGCTCCACGGTGATTTCGGGTCCGCCCGAGCACGTACAGCACGCGGTGACCGCGCTGGAGGAATCGGGTGGTCGGGCGCGGCTGATCGACGTGGACTACGCCTCGCACAGTCCCCAGGTGGATGAGATCGCCGACGAGTTGCGGAAGGTGCTGGCGGGGATCACCCCCACGAGTTCGTCCGTGGCCTTCTACTCGACGGTCACCGCCGAGCGGGTCGACACCGCGGTGCTCGACACCGACTACTGGGTGACCAACCTCCGCGAGCGGGTCGCCTTCGCCGATGCCGTACGCGTCCTGCTCGCCGACGGGCACCGCGTCTTCATCGAGGCCAGCACCCACCCCGTACTGACCATCGGGCTCCAGGAGTCCTTCGACGAGGCCGGCATCCAGGCGACAGCCGTACCCACCCTGCGGCGCGAACAGGGTGGGCTCGACCAGTTGGTGCGGTCCGTGGCGCTGGCCTTCGCCGCCGGTGCCGAGGTGGCCTGGGACGGCTGGTTCCCGACAGAACCGGCGCCCGGCACGGTGGAGTTGCCCACGTACGCCTTCCAACGCCAGCGCTACTGGCCGGCCGGCGGTGCCGGCGTCGGTGACGTCGGCGCGGCCGGGTTGCAACGCCTGGAACACGCCCTGCTGCCCGCGGCCGTGGGGCTCGCCGACGGCGGGCTGCTGCTCACCGGCCGGCTCACGGCCCAGTCCTCGTCCTGGCTCGCCCAACACGAGGTGGGCGGTACGGTCATGGCGCCCGGCGCCGCGCTCGTCGAGTGGGCGCTGCGCGCCGCCGACGAGGTGGGCAGCGCGGGCGTGGAAGAACTGATGCTCCAGGTGCCGTTGGCGCTGCCCGCCTCCGGCGGGGTGCGGGCCCAGGTCGTGATCGGCCCGGCCGATGACGACGGCCGGCGCACCCTCCAGATCTACTCCCGGCCCGACCAGGACACCGATCTCGGCGGCGACGCCGGCTGGGTGTGCCACGCGGACGGTCTGCTGAGCCCGCCGAACACGGCGCCGGACGCACCCGCACGCCTGGACGGCACCTGGCCGCCGGTCGGGGCGTCGGCGGTGGACGTACAGGATCTGTACGAGCGCGCCGCAGGCCGCGGGTACGGGTACGGGCCTGCGTTCCAGGGGCTCAAGGCGGCCTGGCGGCAGGGCCCGCACGTCTACGCCGAACTCGAACTGCCGGAGGCGGCCGGCGACCGGGAAGGCTTCGGCATCCACCCGGCGCTCCTCGATGCCGCCCTGCACCCCGCACTGCTGCTGGACGACCCCGCGGCCCATGCCGACGCCGCTGCTGATGCCGAGCAGGTGTGGCTGCCGTTCGTATGGAGCGGCGTCGCGCTGTGGGCCGCCGAAGCCGGCAGCGTACGTGTGCGCATCTCGCCCGAGACACAGGGCTCCGACGACGAACGGGCGCTCCAGGTGACCGTCGCCGACGCGGTGGGCGCGCCGGTGCTCACCGCCGATGCCGTCACCATGCGCCCGGCCACCGCCGAACACCTGAAGACCGCGGGCCGCGGTGCTGACGGGCTGTTCACCGTTGACTGGCTGCCGGTGCCTGGTGGTGTGACGGACGTCGATGTGGTGGGTGGGGTTTCGGGTTGGGCTGTGGTGGGGGCGGATGTTTGGGGTTTGGGTGGTTTGGTTGGTGTGGGTGGGGTGTGGGGTTCGTTGGGTGGGTTGGTGGAGTCGGTGCGTGGTGGTGGGGTGGTTCCTTCGGTGG
>NZ_JBEHZD010000372.1:0-8266 GCF_040240285.1 Streptomyces sp. HSW2009
CGCCGGTGCCGTCGGCACCCGGGGCGCCGTCGCCGGGGCGCGCGGTGCCGGTGGGCTCGGTCCCGGTGGGCTTGGTCCCGGTGGGCCCGTCGGCTGGCTTGGGCGCGCCCTTCGCGGCCCGGCGCAGCGCGTACACGTACGTGTGGTCGGCGACGACCTCCAGGGCCGAGCCGTTCACCTCACTGACCGTCAGCCGCCCCTGGACGCGCACCGGTTCGTCGGCGAGCGAGACGCGCGCGGGGTCGAAGCGCAGCACCCAGCCGGTGGCGGCGTGCTCCCCGTCGTCGCTCGGGCGGGCCATGCTCGCGTCGAACTGGCCGAGTTGGTCGGGGTCGATGAGCAGCCGCACCAGCCGGGCATCGCCGCCGGCGAGCGTGTCCGGGTCGAGCGCGGAGTGGACCAGGAACTCCTTGGCCGTGGCGAGCGCCTCCCCCACCTGGTCCTGCGAGAAGTGCGCGGTGCGCTGGGCGGGCGGCAGGGTGATGCCGTCGGCGCCGATCCGGAACTTCTTGGCCGGGCTGTGTGCGTACAGGGAGGCGGCCGGACCGCCCGGCACCTGGCCGCGCGGGGTCAGCGGCACCAGCGTGCTGCGCAGCGGGTCCGCGGCGCGCGCCGCGGTCTGTTCGTACGGGCGCTGCACGCCCATGTAGACGGCGGTCGCGAAGGCCAGGGCGATGAGCATGATGACGATGACGACCTGGGGTGACGCGCTGTTCTTCTCCTTGCGCCGCCAGGGGCGGCGGCTGCGCACGGCCGGGGCGTGGTCACCGATGCGTTCCTGCGCGGAGAGTTCCTGGAGGCGGGCGGCGCGGACGAAGGACTCGTCGAACACGACGGAGCGGTACTCGTCGTCACCCCCCGAAACGCTCTCGGGTGTCCCGTCCGGGGGGTCTGAAGGCCCGCTCATACCACCAGAGTAGGTCGATGGCGACGAAGATAAACGCCCTGGGGGCCCGACAAGTTCGGACGAAAGCCGACGTCGTCACGGAGCGTGCGAGACGGTCCTTGCGGGCGCCAGGGAGCCACCGTCCTCGGTGTGCAGGGAACGGACCGCGTCCGGCTGGCCGCCCGGCGCGCTGTCCACCTCCGACGTGGCGGGCGAGGGGCTCGGACCCTGCCGGCTGCCGCCACCACCGGACGCGCCGCGGTAGACGGCGGTGAAGGCGAGCGCGACGACCCCGATGCCCATCAGCACGGCCAGCACCCAGGCGACCGGGCGCTGCCAGTGGGCGTGCCCGCGGTAGGGGCGGCCGGCCTGTCCGTACTTGCCGTACGGGCCGAACTCGTCGTCCGCGTCGAGTTCGTCGGCGAGGCTGCCGTAGCCGTACCTGCCGTCGTGGCGCGGGTCGTCGGGGTCGTGGCCGAACTCGCCGTCCGGCCCGTACCCCTCGTCGTAGGGGTCGTCGTCGGGGGCGCCGCGCCGCTGTCCTGCGCGGGTCGCCTCGGCCTCTGCGCGCGCCTGGGCCGCGGCGAGCATCCGCTCGGCGGCGCTTGGTTCATGGACTTCGGCGGACCGCACGAAGTCCTCGTCGAAGACCACGGAGGCGAACTCGGTCTCCTCCCCCGCCTGGGGCGAGGAAGGACCCGGGTCCGCGGCCCCGTGGTGGTGGTCGTCGGGCTCGTCGCCGTCCGGGAACGGCTTGCCCCCCACGTCGTCCAGCACGCGTCCAGGTTAGCCCTGGGCGGTCGTTTTGGGCAGGGCGGAGCGAAATTCCTGAGGGGAGTCCGGCACGGTGCTCGGCACGGTGCCTGACGCGCTGTCCGGCGTGGTGCCCGATCCGGAGTCCAGCGCGGTGTCCGGGGCACCGGTGCGGTGCCCGGCGGGCGGTGCCGGGCGGCAGGTCCCTCACCCGTGCCCCGCGCCCCGCCGCCCCCGCCGCGCCACCCGCCAACCCGGCTACCGTACGTGACCGTCGCCGGTCACCACGTACTTGGTCGAGGTCAGCTCGGGCAGCCCCATCGGCCCCCGGGCGTGCAGCTTCTGCGTGGAGATGCCGATCTCGGCGCCGAACCCGAACTGGCTACCGTCGGTGAAACGGGTGGAGGCGTTGACGGCCACCGTGGTGGAGTCGACCAGTTGGGTGAAGCGCCGGGCCGCGGCCTGGGCGGTGGTGACGATCGCCTCGGTGTGCCCGGAGGACCAGCGCCTGATGTGCGCGACGGCGGCGTCCAGCGAGGGCACCACGCCGACGGCGATGTCGTACGAGAGGTACTCGGTGGCCCAGTCCTCGTCGGTGGCCGGCAGCACGGTGGCCGGCGATCCGGCCTGCTCGGCGGCCTGCTGCACGGCCGCGTCGCCGTGTACGGTGACGCCGGCTTCGGCGAGCGCGGCCAGCGCCAGGGGCAGGAAGGCCGCGGCCACGCCCTGGTGGACCAGCAGCGTCTCGGCGGCGTTGCACACGCTGGGGCGCTGGGCCTTGGAGTTGATGAGGATGCGGACGGCCATCTCCAGGTCGGCTTCGGCGTCCACGTACACGTGGCAGTTGCCGGTGCCGGTCTCGATGACCGGCACCGTGGACTCGGTGACCACGGTCTGGATCAGGTTCGCGCCGCCGCGCGGGATGAGCACGTCCACCAGGCCGCGGGCGCGCATCAACTCGCGGGCGGCGGCGCGGCTTTCGCCGGGCACCAACTGCACCGCGTCGGCCGGCAGCCCGGCCGCGGCGACGGCGTCGCGGGCGACGGCCACCAGGGCGGTGTTGGAGCGGTGGGCGGAGGAGGAGCCGCGCAGCAGTACCGCGTTGCCCGCCTTCAGACAGAGCGCCGCCGCGTCGACGGTCACATTGGGCCTGGCCTCGTAGATGATGCCGACCACGCCGAGCGGCACCCTCACCTGGCGCAGGTCGATGCCGCCGGGCAGCGTCGAGCCGCGCACCACCTCGCCGACCGGGTCGGGCAGCGCCACGACCTGGCGGACGTCGGCGGCGCTGGCCGCCACCCGCTCCTCGGTCAGCGTGAGCCGGTCGACGATGGAGTCGGAGGTGCCGGCCGCGCGGGCCCGGTCGACGTCCTCGGCGTTGGCCGCGACGATCTCGGCGGCCCGCGCCTGGAGGGCGTCGGCGACGGCGAGCAGCGCCGCGTCCTTGGCCGCCCGCGGCAGTGGCGCGAGGAGGGTGGCGGCCTCGCGTGCGCGGCGGGCGGCCCGGATGACCGGCGACATGTCGGATTCGCTGCTGCTCATGCGCGGCATGCTAGCCGCGCCGTCGGCCCCGTCCCCGGCCATCTCGCCCTGCGGGACGGGGCCCGAGCGGGTCAGTACGGGTGCACGCCGACCGGGGAAGCCCCCGGGCCCTGGCCCCGGGTGACGCGGTGGTGGTAGGTCTGGCGGTCGATGACTTCGAGGCCGACGATCTCCCACGGCGGGAGCTTGGCGGTCGAGCGGTGCTCGCCCCACAGCCGCAGCGCGAGGGCCGCGGCGTCGTGCAGGTCGCGGGCCTCTTCCCAGTAGCGGATCTCGGCGTGGCCGACGGCGTACCGGCTGCTCAGTAAGAAGGGGTGGTCATGGGCGAGCTGTTCCAGACCGCGCCGGACCTCGGAGATCGGGGTCACCGGGCCGGAGACGCTGAGCGTGATGTGCCACATGCGGGTGGTCTCGGGCTCCCGGCCGCCGCTGCCGGCTGGTGTGGGGCGGGCCCCGGCGGTCTCGGTGGCCGCCGGCTCCCTCAGGTCCACGCTGACCAGCGTGGGTTGTCCGGGTACGGTCGCGCGGATGTGGGCGGGTCCCCCGATTCGGGGATGCGCCGCTGGTCGTCCTTGTCTCACCGACGGCCTCCTGTTACTCGCCGCTTCGCTCGTCCCCCGGGCGAAGCCGTCTGGTGCTTGCACGGGGACGCCTCCGGCATCCCCGTGCAACAAAGTTGACCAGCCCGCAGACGGTTATGGGGCGGTTTTACGAAAGGTCCTCCGGGAAAGGTGGCTCTTTTGCCGCTTTCCCTTCGGTTCGCTTCGACTCCTGGTCCGAGGGTGACGCCCCACAGGACATCAAGTGGTCCGCCGGCCCGCGGCACCGCGCGGGACGCGGGGGCGGAACCGGGCGTAGGCCGCCGTCGGGGCGCGAGCCGGGGCCTGGTCGGCGGGCCGGTAACGAAGCGCGGGCCGGACTGGGCGCAACCCGCCGACCACGCCCCGGCCGGCGGCGCTCAGTGCGTCAGGACGACCAGGTCATCGCGGTGGACCACCTCGCGCTCGTAGCCGGGGCCGAGTTCGCGGGCCAGGTCCCGGGTGGAGCGGCCGATCAGCCGCGGCACCTCCTTGGCGTCGAAGTTGACCAGGCCGCGCGCCACCGCCCGCCCCGTACCGTCCCGCAGCTCGACCGGATCGCCGGCCGTGAACTCGCCCTCCACCGCGCTGATCCCGGCCGGCAGCAGCGAACTGCGCCGCTCGACCACCGCCCGTACGGCACCGTCGTCGAGCACCAGCGCACCGCGCGGCGCAGAGGCGTGCGCCAGCCACAACAGGCGGCCCCGCGCGCGGCGGCCGGTGCGGTGGAAGAAGGTGCCGGTGGGTCGGCCGAGCAGGGCGTCGGCGGCCCGGCTCGCCGAGGTGAGGACGACCGGGACGCCGGCCGCGGCGGCGATCCGCGCGGCCTCCACCTTGGTGACCATGCCGCCGGTGCCCACGCCCGCCCGGCCGGCGCTGCCGATGGACACCCCGGCGAGGTCGGCCGGCCCGCTGACCTCGGCGATCCGGGAGGTGCCGGGGGTGGCGGGGTCACCGTCGTAGAGCCCGTCCACGTCCGAGAGCAGCACCAGCAGATCGGCCCTGACCAGGTGGGCGACGAGCGCGGCGAGCCGGTCGTTGTCGCCGAACCTGATCTCGTCCGTGGCCACCGTGTCGTTCTCGTTGACGATCGGTACGGCGCCCATGGCCAGGAGCTGGTCCAGGGTCCGGTAGGCGTTCCGGTAGTGCGCTCGGCGGCTGGTGTCGTCGCTGGTCAGCAGCACCTGGCCGACCCGGCGCCGGTAGCGTGCGAAGGACGCCGTGTAGCGGGCCACCAGCAGGCCCTGGCCCACGCTTGCGGCGGCCTGCTGCCTGGCCAGGTCGCGCGGGCGCCGGTCGAGGCCGAGCGGGGCGAGCCCGGCCGCGATGGCCCCGGATGAGACCAGCACGATCTGCCGGCTCTCGCCGTGCACCGCGGCGACCACGTCCACCAGCGCGTCCACCCGGTCGGCGTCGAGCCCGCCGGCCGCGGTGGTCAGTGACGACGAACCGACCTTGACGACGATCCGCCGAGCCGCGACGACCTCTTCCCGCAGCCCGTCAGGGCCGGCTGCGCCGTTCGAGCCGGACGCCCCGTCCGAACCCGGCGCCCCGCCCCGCGCCGCGTCTCCCGCCTCGGTCCGCGCCGACTCGTCCTGGGTTGCCACGGCCGTCCCCACCTGCCCTCGTGCCCGTCACCGGTCGCCGCCCACCGGCCGCCGCACCACGGGCGGGGCCGAGCCCGGGAGGCCCCGGGCGGGCGCTGCTGCGCAATGTACGGCAGCACGCCCCCGACCTGCCGGACCATTCACCAGCCGGACGGCGCAGCGGACCGGAACACTCCGCGGGCCGCTGGCAGTGGGCCTGGCCGCGGCGCGGCGCGCGGCGGGAGCGGTACGCGAGGTCGTACCCGGAGTGGCAAGCGGAAGCGGTACGGGGAGAGGTACGGGGAAGCCACCGAGCCCGTCCCCCGGCACGGACAGACAGAGAACCCGTACGAGGCGGAGCCCCCACCGCAGAGCCCGTACGACAGGTGTCGGCCCGCGCTCCCGCATCGAACAGTGGACAATTGGCCTGGTTCGCGGCTATTGCTCCTGCGATGGATTGTCACCGGGGCTGGCCACGGCATACCGTCGGTGGTCAAACCGTATCCAGACGCTGTCTCGAAGGTGACGGCGCGTGGAACGATCGGCCAACTCACGGCCGCTCCCTCCGCTTCCGTACCTTTTTGTCCGCTTCCGTAGCTCTCCTCTGCCAGGAGCCCACCCCGTGCCCTCTGCCGGAATCGCCCCCCGCCGACTCGTCCAGTTGGCGGCACTGCTCGCGATGATGGTGTTCTTCACCACTCAGCTCATCGGCGCCCTGCTGCCCAACGTGCCGCTCTTCATCGCCGCCTCGGCGGCGGGGCTCGCCCTCGATCTGTATCTCCAGCACAAGCAGCCAGGGCTGCTCTCGCTGCTGAGCAAGATCCGTTTCGACGCCACGCTGCGGCAGTTGCTGCGCGACATGCTGGTCATGGTCGGGCTGCTGCGCATCGACGGCATCGACCCGACCCACGAGCAGGCCCCGCTCATCGTCGGACTGCTGCTCTTCTACATCGCGCACTTCGTCTGCCAGGCCCTCGCGGTGCTGATCAAGCGGCGGCGGCTGCTGCCGTTCGTGACCCGCAACATCGACGCGAGCGCGCTGCACCTGACCGCGGCGCCGCCGCGGCTGCTGGCCCGCCAGCCCGCCCGCCGGCTGCTGCGCTTCGCCGTGCCGGCCACCGCGGGCCTGCTGGCCACCGCGGCCACCGAGGACGCCGTCTGGGGCTGGGTCGGTCTCGGCATCGCGCTCGTGCTGTCCTTCGGCGGCCTGCTCTGGCTGGGCACCTGGCTGCTGCCGCGCAAGCGGGCGGTCGGCGACGAGCAGGCGCTGGAGTGGCTGGACGGCTGGCTGGCCGACTACCAGCCGACGGTCGGCATGTACTTCTCGGGCGGCACCTCCTCCGCGTACCAGGCGAACATGTGGCTCTCCACGCTCGCCGCGCTCGACGGCAAGCCGATCATCGTGCTCCGCGAGCGGTTCATGGTGCAGAAGATCGACGCGACCGACATCCCGATCGTCTGCATCCCCAAGGTCGTCAACCTGATGCGGCTCGAACACTCGACGCTGAAGGTGCTGTTGCACCCGGCGAACTCCGGCAAGACCTCCCAGGTGCTGCGCATCCCCTCGATCAAGCACGCGTTCACCAACCACGGCGAGAGCGACAAGCTCTCCAGTTGCAACCCGTACGCGAAGGTGTACGACGAGGTGTGGGTGGCCGGGCCGGCCGCCCGCGAGCGCTACCAGCTCGCCGACATCGGCGTCGAGGACAAGGACGTGGTCGAGGTCGGCCGCCCGCAGCTCGCCCCGATCGCCCCGTACGCGGGCGCCCCCACCGGCGCGTACACGCAGGTGCTGTACGCGCCCACCTGGGAGGGCTGGGACGGCAACCCGGGCAACACCTCGGTCATCCTGGCCGGCGAGAACATCGTCCGGGCGCTGCTCGCCGACCCCGGCGTGCGCCTGCTCTACAAGCCGCACCCGATGACCGGCTCCGTCGACCCCCGCGCCGGCCAGGCCAACGAGCGCATCAAGGCGATGATCGCCCAGGCCAACGTCGGGCGCGCCGGGGCGCGGCCGGGGCCCGAGGCGGCTGCCGAGCTGGCGCGCCGGGCCGAGGAGCTCCGGCAGCTCACCACCACCTCGTTCCGGCCCGACACGGACGAGCTGGAGCGGATGCTGCTCCAGGGCGCCCCCGACGGCGACCGGGCCGCGGCCGTGGAGCGCGCCCTCGCCGCCTGGGAGGACGCCTACTGGGCCGCGCTGCCGGAGGGGGAGCACCAGGTCATCACCGGTCCGCGGCCGGCGATCTTCTCCTGCTTCAACCACGCCGACCTGCTGATCTCGGACGTCTCCAGCGTGGTCTCGGACTACCTGAGCAGCGAGAAGCCGTACGCGGTGGCCAACACCAGCGGGCTGTCCGAGCAGGAGTTCAGGGACGGGTTCCCGACCGTGCGCGCCGCGGCGATTCTCACCCCGGAGGCCGACGGCGTGCCGGCGCTCCTGGACGCCATCCGACACCCCGAGCGCGACCCGTACGCGGCCGACCGGGCCGCTCTCAAGGAACACCTGCTCGGCCCGTCCGACCCGCCGTCGCTGGTCCGCTTCAACCAGGCGGCGCAGGACCTGTGCGCGGCGGCCGACGCCCGCAGGGCCCGGATGGAGGCCCGCGCGGCGGGCGGCTTTCCCGGGCTGACCGACACCGCGGACGCGGCGGCTGCCCTGGCCGCCGACGCCGAGGACGCCCGCCCGGCCGGCACCGCGCCGACCGACCCCGCGGCGAGCGAGTCCGGGAAGACGGCCGGCGTCTGACGCACTCCGGTCCCGCGGGCGGCCTCCGGGCCGCCCCCGGCCCCGGGGGGCCCCCCCCCCGCCCGGGGGGGGGCCCCCGGCGGGGGGGCGGGGGGGGGGTCTGATTAAAAAATCAGCCCCCCCGCGCAAAAGAGATTGTTTATAATGAGGGGGGGGGGGGAAGTAAAAAAAA
>NZ_JBEHZD010000373.1:0-8108 GCF_040240285.1 Streptomyces sp. HSW2009
CCCCCCCCCCCCCCCCCCCCCCTTTTTTTTTAAAACCCACCCCCCCCAACCCCCGATCGGCGGCGGTCTGGGGGGCGGGGTTTGGTTAATACGCCACCGGCGCCCGACCTGTTGGCCGGGCGCCCCGCGCGTTGTATGCGGTGTCCTGGGGTGCGCTACGCGCGCTTCTCGTGCCGCTCGTCCTTGCCGACGATGCGCGGCTCGCGCGGCACCAGGGTCGGGTTGACGTGCGAGTGGACGACCTCTTCGGTGATGACCACGCGGGCCACGTCCTTGCGCGAGGGCACCTCGTACATCACCGACTGGAGGACCTCCTCCATGATGGCCCGCAGACCACGGGCGCCGGTGCCGCGCAGGATGGCCTGATCGGCGATGGCCTCCAGGGCCGGACGGTCGAACTCCAGCTCCACGCCGTCGAGTTCGAACAACCGCTGGTACTGCTTGACGAGCGCGTTGCGCGGCTCGACCAGGATCTGGAGCAGCGCCTCGCGGTCCAGGTTGTGCACCGAGGTGATGACCGGGAGCCGGCCGATGAACTCGGGGATCATCCCGAACTTCACCAGGTCCTCCGGCATGACCTCCTGGAACTGGTCGCTGGCCTCGATCTCCCGCTTGGAGCGGATGGTGGCGCCGAAGCCGATGCCCTTGGCGCCCGCCCGGGACTCGATGATCTTCTCCAGGCCGGCGAACGCGCCACCCACGATGAACAGCACGTTCGTCGTGTCGATCTGGATGAACTCCTGGTGCGGGTGCTTGCGACCGCCCTGCGGCGGCACGGAGGCGGTGGTGCCCTCCAGGATCTTCAGGAGCGCCTGCTGCACGCCCTCGCCGCTGACGTCGCGGGTGATCGAGGGGTTCTCGCTCTTACGGGCCACCTTGTCGATCTCGTCGATGTAGATGATCCCGGTCTCGGCCTTCTTGACATCGTAGTCAGCGGCCTGGATGAGCTTGAGCAGGATGTTCTCGACGTCCTCGCCCACGTAACCGGCCTCGGTGAGCGCGGTGGCGTCGGCGATGGCGAAGGGCACGTTGAGCATCCGGGCCAGCGTCTGCGCGAGCAGCGTCTTGCCTGAGCCGGTCGGCCCGAGGAGCAGGATGTTGGACTTCGACAGCTCGATGCCGTCGTCCCGGCTGCTGGCGGCCTCGCCGGCCTGAACGCGCTTGTAGTGGTTGTAGACCGCCACCGAGAGCGCCTTCTTCGCGGCCTCCTGCCCGACCACGTAGCCCTCAAGGAACTCGTAGATCTCACGGGGCTTGGGAAGCTCCTCCCAACGCACCTCGGAGGTCTCCGCGAGCTCCTCCTCGATGATCTCGTTGCAGAGGTCGATGCACTCGTCGCAGATGTACACACCGGGGCCTGCGATGAGCTTCTTCACCTGCTTCTGGCTCTTCCCGCAGAACGAGCACTTGAGCAGGTCGCCGCCGTCACCGATGCGTGCCACGAGGTGCTTCCCCTTCGCCTGGGATCTGCAACGCTTGCGCAGACCCGGGTGCTTGCCTATCGACGGTACCTTGCCGGGGCCCCCGTTCGGGCCCCCCTTGGCCTGACTCGATCCACGTGGGCGTCGAGTGCCCGCCAAGGGGGGCCGATCCCGGCGCGGCGGATCAAACCGAAACGGAACTCTTGCGGGTCGACACGATCTGGTCCACCAGACCGTACGCCAGCGACTCCTCAGCGGTGAGGATCTTGTCGCGCTCGATGTCGTCGCGGATCTTCTCGATCGGCGTCGTGGAGTGCTTGGCCAGCATCTCTTCGAGCTGCGAACGCATCCGCAGGATCTCGTTGGCGGCGATCTCCAGGTCGGAGACCTGACCGCGCCCGGTCTCGCTGTACGGCTGGTGGATCAGCACCCGCGCGTTGGGCAGCGCCATCCGCTTGCCGGGCGTGCCGGCCGCGAGCAGCACGGCCGCGGCCGAGGCGGCCTGACCCATGCAGACCGTCTGGATGTCGGGCTTGACGAACTGCATCGTGTCGTAGATCGCGGTCAGCGCGGTGAACGAGCCGCCGGGCGAGTTGATGTAGATCGAGATGTCGCGGTCGGGGTCCATCGACTCCAGGCACAGGAGCTGCGCCATGACGTCGTTGGCGGAGGCGTCGTCGATCTGGACGCCGAGGAAGATCACCCGCTCCTCGAAGAGCTTGGCGTACGGGTCGTACTCGCGCACGCCCTGCGAGGTGCGCTCCACGAAGCGCGGGACCACGTACCGCGACTCGGCGGTCGGGCCCTGGTACAGACCGCTACCGGCGTTGATGTTCATCTGCGTGTTCACCATCCTGATGGCGTTCGGTGGGCTGCTGGGTGTGGAAGCTCGGGCGCCGCTCAGGCCCCGGTGCCGCCGCCGCCCGGAACGCTCGCGGCGGAGGCCATGACGTCGTCGATCAGGCCGTACTCCTTGGCCTCCTCGGCGGAGAACCAGCGGTCGCGGTCGGAGTCACGGGTGATCTGCTCGACGGTCTGGCCGGTGTGGAAGGCGGTCAGCTCCGCCATCCGCTTCTTGGTGTGCAGCAGCCGTTCGGCGTGGATCTTGATGTCCGAGGCCGAGCCCGCCAGGCCGGCGGAGGGCTGGTGGATCAGGATCTCGGCGTTCGGCAGCGCGAAACGCTTGCCCGGGGTGCCCGCGCTGAGCAGGAACTGCCCCATCGACGCGGCGAGGCCCATGGCGATGGTGACCACGTCGTTCGGGATGAACTGCATGGTGTCGTAGATCGCCATGCCGGCCGAGATGGAGCCGCCCGGGCTGTTGATGTAGAGGTTGATGTCCTTTTCGGGGTCCGCGGCGAGCAGGAGCAGCTGCGCGGTGATCTTGTTGGCGATGTCGTCGTCGACCGGCTGGCCGAGGAAGATGATCCGCTCCCCGAGCAACCGGTTGTAGACCTGGTCACCGAGGCCGCCACCGACGGTCGGCTCGCCGGCGGCGGAAGGCATCAGATTCGTCACGTATCCACCTGCTCGTTGATTCGACGGCCGCGAGCCGTCTCAGCGTCTTCGTGCGGGCGCGGGGTGCACAGCGCCGTGGAGCGCCCACCCTGCACGCTCCGGGGCTTCCCGTAGCGCCCCCCCTGCCCTCGTACTACCGGACCCTAACGCGCAGGTCGGACAACGCCATCCCGCATCAGGAACTGTTCGCTGTGAGCGCAGGCTAGGGAGCGCTGAGCGGCTCGTGGAGCGTCGATCTGCCGGCTCCGTGGCTGCGCCGTTCGCGAGGGTGCCGGCCGCCCGGCGAACGGGCGCACAGCGGCGCCCGGCGGCCAACCGCGACCCGACCGTGGCCCCACACCCCCGAGGGTCGTACGCGCGTACGCCGGGGGCGTACGGGTTCGATGCGGGCGCCTGGCGCCGCGCACCGGGCCGGGACGGGCACGGGTCCGGACGCTGGTGCGTCCGGACCCGTGCCATGCCGTCCCGTGCCGGGATCAGGCCGGGGCTCAGCCCTCGGACTTCTCCTCGGCCTTGGCGTCGGCCTTCGCCTCGGCGGCGTCGGCGGACTCAGCAGCCTCGGTCGACTCAGCGGACTCGGCGGCCTCGACCGTCTCGCCGGCCTCGTCCTCCTCCTCGTCCTCCAGGTCCACGACCTCGCCGTTGCTGTCGGTGACCTTGGCGGCCTCGACGACGACCGCGAGCGCCTTGCCGCGGGCGACCTCACCGACGAGCATCGGCACCTGGCCACCCTCGACGACGGCCTGCGCGAACTGGTCCGGGCTCATGCCGGAGGACTGGGCGCGGCGCATCAGGTGCTCGGTCAGCTCTTCCTGGCCGACCTGGAGCTTCTCCTTGTTGACCAGCTCATCGAGGATGAACTGGGTCTTGATGCCCTTCTCCGCCTGCTCCTTGGTCTCGGCGTCGAACTCTTCCTCGGTCTTGCCCTGGATCTCCAGGTACTTCTTGAGGTCGAGGCCCATCTGGCCGAGCTGGTGGCTGACCAGGTTGTGCTTGCGGGTCTCGATCTCGTCCTGGAGGAGCTTCTCCGGGATCGGGATCTCGGCCAGCTCCAGGAGGGCGTCGAGCACCTTCTCCTGGGCCTGGGTGGCCTGGTCGTACTTCTTCATCTGCTCAAGCCGCTTGCGGCTGTCGGCGCGCAGCTCGTCCAGGGTGTCGAACTCGCTCGCGAGCTGGGCGAACTCGTCGTCCAGGGCGGGCAGTTCACGCGACTTGACCTCGCTGACGTCAACCTTGACCTCGGCCTCCTTGCCCTCGGCGGAGCCGCCCTTGAGCTCGGAGGTGAAGGTGGCGGTCTCACCGGCGCTCAGGCCGGTCACGGCCGCGTCGATGCCGTCGAGGAGCTGACCGGAGCCGATGGTGTACGCGACGCCCTGCGCGACGCCGTCCTCCAGCACCTCGCCGTCGACCTTGGCCTCCAGGTCGACGGTGACCGTGTCGCCGTCGGCGGCGGCGCGCTCGACCACGGAGGTGGTGGCGAAGCGGTCGCGGAGCTGCTCGACCGACTTGTCGATGTCCTCTTCGGAGACCTCGACCGCGTCGACGGTGACCTCGATGCCGGAGTAGTCCGGGATCTCGATCTCGGGGCGGACGTCCACCTCGGCGGTGAAGGCCAGCAGCTCGCCGTCCTTCAGCTCGGTGATGTCCACCTCGGGCTGGCCGAGGACGTTGAGCTCACCCTCGTTGACCGCGTCGGTGTAGAACTTCGGGAGCGCGTCGTTGACGGCCTCCTCCAGCACCGCACCGCGGCCGAAGCGCTGGTCGATGACCCGGGCCGGGATCTTGCCCTTGCGGAAGCCCGCCACCGTGACCTGCTGGTTGATCTTCTTGTACGCCGCGTCGAGGCTGGGCTTGAGCTCCTCGAAGGGCACCTCGACAGTGAGCCGAACCCGGGTCGGGTTCAGGGTCTCCACGGCGCTCTTCACGGTTCGGTCTCCTTGGGGGCTGACTTCTGGGGGTTTCTGCATCGGGTGCCGCAACTGTTGCTGCACCTGGTGTGCGTACCTGCGCGCGACCACAGCTTGTGGGGACTGCGGCGACGCTGCGGATCACGCCCCTTGGCGAAGCGGCCCGCCGGGTGACCGGGGGAGCCGTCCTACCAGGGGATACCAGGGGCGGGCCCATTCCCGTCATCACAGACACAGGCGCGCAGCTTGCATAGTAACCGCAAGCGCGAGCATCCCCCCAACGGGATCATGCCCGTTCACGGCCGCCCCGTCGGCGCGGGTCGGGCCGCTGGCGGAAGGCGCCCGGTGGGCGGGCCGGCCGCGCGGGCCGCCCGCAGGGGCCGGGCGCCGCTGGGCGCCGGGCCGTGGGCCACGGCGACACCTGGGCGGTGCCGGTGGATGACGCTGGTGGATGGTGTTGCTGGATGCTGCTGGTCGGGGTGGCCGGATTCGAACCGACGACCTTCCGCTCCCAAAGCGGACGCGCTACCAAGCTGCGCCACACCCCGTCGGTGCGACACGTAGGGTACATGCCGATCGGACTCCTGGCTGCCACTTATTCGCGGACCCGAGAAGAGTGTGCGAAAGCCGGGGCTGACCCGCTACGATGCACCTCGTGCCACGGCCGGACCCGCCGAGGCCCACACGGAGCAGCCCTTACGGCGGCTGGTGTGGGACGGAGGGGGACACGGCCACCCGGCACGGAACGCTCACCTCTCGCAGGTGGCGCGCGGGCGTAGCTCAATGGTAGAGCCCCAGTCTTCCAAACTGGCTACGCGGGTTCGATTCCCGTCGCCCGCTCCACTTCTCCACCCGACGGCCCGGCACGCGGAACCTTCCGCCGCCGGGCCGTCGGCGTTCCTGTCGGCGTTCGCGGGGGTCGGTCTTCGGCGTTCGTACGGGCGCCGGGCCCGGAGTCTGGTGGGTCCATCGGGGCTGCGGGGCTGCGAGGCCACGAATCCGCGGTGACGCCGACGCCGCGGCGGCGCTGCCCGTACGCCTCGGTACGTGGCCGGGCCGCGACCGGACACAGGCGTAGCGCAGACTCGGACGCAGGTGCGCACAGACTCAGACGCGGACACGGGTGCGGGCACAGGCTGGCTCGGACACAGGCACGGATACGGCAACGGGCAGCGGCGGGGAGCCAGTTGCCCGTGTGCTTCCTCTTGTGCGAGCGGCCCCGGGTGTGGAGACTCCAGACACCTCGCGCCGGGGCCGTGCCAGCGGCCCGGCGTCGACTCAGCGGCGGACGCCGTTCAGCGCTGTCGAGTGCTGCCAGCCGCCGCCCCGTACGCCATCGGCGCGCATCGGCACCGAGCAGGAAGCGCTGCGAGCCTGCCCATGCACTGCTCGGCGTCGGGCAGGCCCAAGCGGAGGAGGCGTCAGCGCATGCACCAGCGCACGGCGACGCCGTCCAGCGCCGTCACCGCCCGCCCCGACCGTCCGCGCTGCCCCACGGTGCGCCCTGTTGGGCGCGCGGCGGGGCACGGGCGTGCGCCGGTTAGAACTCGATGTCGCTGATGCTGTCGGCGACGTTGTCCAGGAACTCTTGGATGTCCGGGGAGGCATCGGTGGATGCCAACAGGAATCCGAAGAGGATGGCGACGAGCATGGGGACCGCCTTGATCTTTCCTGCCCTGTAGACAAACACCAAAATTATGCCAACTAGCAGCACAACAGACAGGGAAATAACCACGACTGATCCCTCGCCCTCGGTCGCAACACGTCTCCGGCCCGGGGAGGAGCGCGGCCCCGCACACCCCCACCTGAACCATCGTGCCACCAAGTGAGTGATGGTTGGGGCCAGGTGACGAATCATTGGCCAACCGCGTATGCCCCGCGGAGGGCCCGTCCGGGCGTCGCCGTGGTGGCGTGAATCGCTTCCCGGAGTGACGCCAGGCCCAGTTTCCGGGCGTACCGGGCGGTCTGACGCGTGTCGGCCGGCCGCTCAGCGCCGCATAAATTCGGCCGAATCCCCTACGTTGGTGGCCCTTACAAACACATTGCTTCCGGAAACTCTACATATTTTCGACAGCAGAGGAGCCGCCCTCCATACGGAATATCCGCCACGAAATGCCGCAACAAGCAGCACAGCTCTAGATATCCCAGCAAGAGCGGCAAAATGCCGCGAAAGCCCCTGGGTTGAGGCCGTGCAGAGTGCCGCCCGAGGAGTCTCGGCGGCGTCGGCGGCCACCGGCGGTGCGCTGTTGAACCATGCGCAGCGGAAACGAATAGCAAAGTTTCGTGCCGCGGGCCGTGGCCACTATGGCGCCTCATCGATCTCGGACGCCCCGCTGAGCGGCGCGCGGCCTGGGCGAAGGGCGGGCCGCAGGCCGTCGGGCGTGCGGCCGGCCGTGCGGTGGCCGCTCCCCCGGTGCGCGGTGCCACCGCCGCTGTCCAACCACCGGACGCCCACGGGCGCGACGGCTGACCGACGGCAGCCCGAGGGGGCCGGAGGCTGGGGGCTGGGACACGGGTGCGGGTGCGGGTGCGGAGTCCGTCGCAGGTGCGGCGTCCACGCGGGTCGTCAGGCGGTCGGGGCGGGGAAGCCCAGGAGTTCGCGGGTGCGGGCGTACTTCGCGGCCAGCCGCTCGCGGGTGGCGGGGTCGAGCCTGGCCAGCCGCGCCGGGTCCGCGTTGTGGGCCACGTCGGCCTCCTTGATGAGCAGGGCGCCCGGGGTGGCGCGCAGCCTGGTCGCGTACGCCTCAAGGGCCTCCCCCGGGCGCCGGGTCATCGCGTCGATCAGTTCCTTGGTGTGCGGCGTCAGCGGCGCCGTGGCCAGCCAACCGTCCGGTACGGCGCCGTCTTCGACCGCGTCGTGCAGCCAGGCCGCCGCGATCTGTTCGGCGCTGCCGCCGCGGCTGCGCACCCCGTCCGCGACGGCCGCCAGGTGCTCCGCGTACGGGCGGCCCGCCTTGTCGCACTGCCCGGCGTGCGCCCCGCGGGCCAGCGCCTCTACCTCTGCCAGCGTCAACACCGACATCGTCAGCTCCTCGTTCCTCCGCCTGCTGGGGCCCGTACCCCGTTCGCCGCGCCGCGGGCCGCGGACGGCGCGTGCCCCGGGGGGGGCCCCGGGGGGGGCCCCCCCCGGGGCCCGGGGGGGGGGGCCCGCCGCGCGCAGCTACCGGGACGCGATCCGCGCGGCCGAACCGACCGCGGCGGGCCGGCCCGACTAGCGCGCCGGGCCGGCTCGACCGGGCCCGCGCCGGGCGGGGGCTGCCGG
>NZ_JBEHZD010000374.1:0-8076 GCF_040240285.1 Streptomyces sp. HSW2009
GGGGTGAGCGGTGAGGTGTAGTTCTCGCCCTCGGCCAGGGGGGTTTCCAGGGTGAGTCCGGCCTTGGCCATGCGGTCGTACTCGGCGAGCACGAGGCGCCTGGTGCGGTACTCGCCGTAGTCACGGATCTCGTTGTGCTTCAGGCCGCCGTTCTCGGTCTGGAATGACTCCAGGATGTACTCGGTGTCTTCGCGGGAGACCCCGTAGAGGTGGAAGAAGTATGCGTCCAACTCGGCGCGGAGCTGGGTGCGGCGGTCCTCGTTCCACTGGAAAGGGGCGCCGGTGTCGCCGAGGTCGCGGGCCAGGGGTTCCATGTCCCACGCGGTGTAGACGAGTTCGAGGGTGCGAGGGGTGAGGAAGGGGGTGTGGGGGGAGAGGGTGTCGGGGTGGGGGACGGGGAGCTGCTTCCAGGTCATGAGTGCCATGTGGATGCCCCCGACCTTTTGACGGGCCACGAAGTCGAAGACCAGAGACGACTGGGCAGCGACCATGGAAGCGGTAAGTGCCGCCGGGCCGTCAGGGAACATGAGGGGGAACGTGTGGCCTGCGCCTACCTTCGGAAGAAACGCCGGGATCGCCGTCCGCTCATCGGTGGTACGGGCCACGTCACGCCATCCCAGTAGCCAGTCGTGTTCCCACTCAAGCTCGTCAAGCCGCAGGTCTACCCCTGGGGCGTTGACCTGCTTACGGTTACGCACCGTTTGGATTCGCCCCGACTCTTGAACCCAGTAACGAGGCATTCCTGAGCCGTGCGGGTCCTTCTTTTCCTCTAGTGAAACGCGTCTGTAGTCGTTGTTGCCCATGTCGACGTAGCTGTTCCAGCGGTGATCGAAGAGGTGGACCATCTTACCGTCATACTGGGGAAGCATTCGCTCCATTCCCCGCACAAAGGTGTTTCCCTGGGCCTCCCATCCGTTGTCCTCCAACTGCTTCCTGGTTCGGAAGACATCAGAGTCATCGGTGGTGTTGAAGAGATTCTTGAACGCAATGTTCCATGGGTTTCCATCGATCAGCTGTTCCTTGACAAGAACCGGGATGCGTCGTTGAATCCCGGCAGTGAGATCCGCATCCCGTCGAGTCCGAAAAACCGGAAGTGTCCCCGTGTTCGGATTGATGAGTTCAATCTCCTCAGGAGAGAGGTCGAACACGGAATCCCTCTCCGTGAGCTCATCCGGGTGCCCCAAGAAGAACGCGAACCGCGCCGCCAACTCCTTCAAACCTCGCCCCGCGAGCGAGACCAGAGAGAACTGATAGCGGGAGTCCACGGCCGGGAAGAACGTTGTGCGCCGCCCGTTCTCGAAGTCATACAGGTGCTTCACCGCACCCCGCCGCGTCAGATCCTGGAACAGGAACTGTGCTCCCGCCCCCGTAGCGATCTGAGTAGGGACCACGGTTCCGCAGCGCCCCTTCGGTGCCGTGATGGAGACGAATCGCTCAGTGAACAACTGATCGGTCTGCAGGGAGTTGACGCCCTTGACCGACAAGCCCCGCCTCAACTGCGGATAGGCCCCCGACGACCCCAAGAACAAGAACGACGACTTCACCCGCCGTCGTGCCGCGAAGTACCGCGCGCCCGCGTCCTCGTTCTCCTCGCGCGCCGCCCACTCTGCGATGGCCGCCCGCCGCTTCGTCCCGGAGATCTCCGCGAGTGACGGTTCAACGACGCTGAAGTACTTTTTGTCCTCGAAATCCACCTTGTCCCACGGCGGGTTCCCCAACACGCAATCGAATCCCCCGGCCCACCCCGTCACAGGGTCGACCTCAGCCCCTTCCCTCTCCAGGTCCTCCGGCACCACGAACACATCCGGAAACTCCAAGTGCCAGTGGAAGAAGTCGTATTCCTGTCGCAGCCGGATGATTCCGTCGTGCGTCTCCCCCGCGGCGCCCGCCCCCTCCTCTGAGGAATGGAGCGACATGAAGACCTGGTGTGTCACCGGCGGCGGCGCGTCCTCCGTCTTCTTCCACATGAACGCCGCACACCACGCGTCCGCGAGATGCAGCGCATTGACGTATGCGGACGACTCCACCCACTTCCGATACCGAGCCGCCAGCCTCCGGACCTGCCCGACATCATCGGTCTCGGCGTTCTCGATCAGGTCTCGCAACCCGTCGGCGAAGGCCGCGTTTGTCACGCTGACCTCCTCCGTCATCGCGGTGTCGAGGCGGACGATCCCCTCGTGCTCCTCCTTGTTGCGCTTCATCCAGTCCCGGGCGACAGCCGCCTTGTCACCCTCCACGGCCTTGAACGCCTGGTCGGGAATGCCGGCCCGCAGCAAGGCAGGCGTGGCACCGATCAGCCCGTTCCCGTGCTTGATGCGCGCGTCCAGGAATCCCAGCGCCTTCCCCGGCTCCAGCGCCTCCATCCACAGCGAGACCTTCGCCAACTCCACCGCCATGGGGTTGAGGTCGACGCCGTACACGCAGCGCTCGATCACCTCGTGCAGCGCGTGCCGCATGGCGCCCTCACTGGGCTCCGGAGCCCGCTCCCGTACAGCCGCCACCCGCTTGGCGATCCGCCGCGCCGCCGCGACCAGGAAGTGCCCGGAGCCGCAGGCGGGGTCGCACACCGTCAGCGCGAGCAACTCGGCGACGATTGTGTCCCGCGCGTCCGCCGCCTTCGCCTCTGCCGCTTTCTCCTCCCCCCGTGCGACCGCGGCGTCTATCACCGGGTCGAGCGTGGAGTCGAGCAACACGTCCACCAGCGAGCTGGGCGTGTAGTACGAACCCGTCTTCTTGCGCTCGTTGCCGGCCCGGACGGTGAGTTCGAAAGTGCGGGCACTCGCGCTGTACTTGGGGACGAGTTCGAGCAACGACTCGTAGATCGCGCCCAGTTCCTCGGCATCCAGAGTGCGGTAGTCGACACTACGCCAGCGCCTGGCCTCCGTGTCGCGGACGACCGCCAGGTGGCGTACGGCGGCCATCAGGTGTTCGTTGGACAGGGACAGGCCACGCAGAGGGGCGTCCTCGTCCTTGTCGTCGAACAGCCCGCCCAGACCCGGCAGGCCCAGCTCCGGACGGCCGTTCTCGTCGCCGAGTGCATCGAGCACGATGCGAAGGCTCTGGTAGCGGTCCGTGTGCGAGGTGCCCTGGCGTTTGCGGGCGTGGTCGCGCAGGCGTGCTGTGGAGAAGTAGCGGGCGTAGCGGACCCGTGCCGTTTCCGTGGCGTCGGGCATGTGCAGGGCGCCGCGGTCCTCGGCGACGAACACGAACAGCAGGCGGTAGACGAGCCGAAGAAGGGCGGCGTGGTAGGCCTCAGCGTCCATCTTCTCGCGCAGGACCGTGTTCGCCGGGTGCTTAAGGAAGCCCGTGCCGAGTTCCTTGAGCGCGCTGCGTACGCCTTCGCTGATGTCGTCCAGGAAGCGTGCGCCGAGCCGGATCGCAGCATCACGCCACACTTCCAGCCAGCAGGTCCGCTGGCCCGCGCCGTCCCGCCCGACGAAGCGTGATGCATGCAGCAGTCGGTACAGCAGCACGAACTCGCTGAACAGCTCACCGTCGAAGACGGCTTCCAGGTCGAACTCGACGTACGCGGTCGTGGACAAGGCGTTCGAGTCGCGCAAGAGCCGCAGCTGGCGGCCGTTGGTGAGCAGAGCCCAGACATGCGACTCGTTGCGGTTCAGGGCTTCCTGGAGCACCGACTGAGGGGCCGGGAGGCCCACGCCCTGGCGCTTGCCAAGGTCTGTCTGCCAGGGCACCAAGTGGATGAGCGTCTCGTCGCGGCGGTGGCTGACCAGGAAGGACTTGCTGCCGTCGTCCGCGCTGATGCCGTCCGGGCCGACCGGGGTGAGCTGCCCGAAGCCCAGTGCTTCGAAGAGCGGCTCCACCCAGTTGGGCCGGGCGTACCCCGTGCTGTCGGCGTGTACGGAGGACTGCGGTGCGGCGGGCAGCTTCTCGCGCAGTTCACGCCACAGGGACTTGAGGTTGTCCCAGTGGCGTTCTGCCTCGTCGCGTACGGAGCGTGAGCCGGGGATGCGGTAGTCCGCCGGCGTGAGGCCCTTGAACTCCTTCGTCGCGCCAGTGCCCTTGGTGGCTTCGGCCAAGCGCACGAGGAGGTCGGAGGGGAGTAGTCCGCCGACCGGATGGATCGCGGAGAAGCCCTGGTTGCGGGAGGTGGCAGACATCAGGCGGTGGCTCCAGCCGCGGTGTCGGTGCCGGTGATGTCGGCGGTGGTGGGCAGATATACGTAGGCGCCGAGAATGTCGGCGTGCGGCTGGGCGACGACGCTCAGACCGCGGACGATCTCACCGGACGCTGCACGCACCCTGCGGTGCGACGCGTCCAGCTCGGCCGCCAGTTCGTCGCCGTAGCCGGCCATGTGGTCGGCGAGGTCCGGGAGCTGATCGAGGAGCCGGGTCATCGTGCGCACCCCGAGGTTCGGCTTCGTGTTGCCGTCCGCTGACACGTCCAGGAGTGCGATCGCCTGCTCGGGGGAGAGCCACTGTGCTTTGCGAGCGGGCCCTTCGAAGGCGAGAAGCCGGGCATCCTCCGCCACCAGCTGCTTGCTGCCGTGGCGAGAGGGCAAGGTGAGGTGGAAGCGGTAGCGGACCAGGAGCAGTGTCGTCATGGTGGACACCGCGTCCGTGGTGATCACCCCGCAGCGGCGGGCCGGACGCGCGCCCTCCGCCTGAAGGTCGAGTGCGGCGTTGAGGACGTGGGTGGCCAGCGCACCGACGACCGGGTCGGTGCGGACGAGCGCGGCCTCGCCGCGCGTGATCGCCGGATCGGCGCGGAAGGTGATGGGGCGGTCCTGCTCGACCACCTCGGCGCCCACGACCGGAGCCAGTGCGTCCCGCAGTCCGGCGGGCGTCCCGCCCACCTGCGCGGTGAAGTTCTCGCCGCCGTCGCGCAGTACCGCTCCCAGAGCTTCCAGGGACGCACGGACGAACGTGTCGATCTCGCCCGCGCCACCCAGGGCCGCACGGATCGCGGTCACCTCGCGGGCGACCTCCTCGGGGTGCACGGAGCGCTGTGCGAAGCGGGAGCGCGACGTCCGCTCCCGTTCGGCAGCGGAGTTCCAGTCGCTCTCGATCTGCGCCGACAGGCCCTTGAGCGCGTCGGAGCCGAACAGGGTGTCCTGTTCACCCTGGCGACCGCGCATTAGTAGCCACTCGACGATGGCGTCGGTGACGCCGGTCGACGTCTCGTCGGGGACGGAGACCGAGATGCCGAGATCCTTTTTGATCTGCCGGTGCTTCTTGATCAGGACTTCCAGGACCTTGCCGTCGATGCCGTTGTCCTCGCCGTACACGGTGACGACACGGACCTCGTTCTTGCGCTGCCCGTAGCGGTCGACGCGGCCCTCCCGCTGGTCATGACGGGTCGGGTTCCAGGCGAGGTCGTAGTGGACGACGGCATCGAAGTGGTGCTGCAGGTTGACGCCCTCGGAGAGGCAGTCGGTGGCGATCAGGACGCGGCGGGCCGCACCGTCCTCGCCGGCCTCGGCGGCGAGTTCCTCGATGCGCTCGATGCGCTGCTGGGGTGAGAGAGTGCCGGTGACTGCCTTTACCACCGCCTTCGCACCGAGCGGGCTGCGCTTCTTGGATTCCTTGTCCGGGGCCAGTTGGTCGGCCAGGTACTCGGCCGTCTGGATGTAACGGCAGAAGACGATCGGGTTGTGGCCGTCGGCGAGCAGCGCCTTGAGGTGCTTGATCAGGGCTTTGAGCTTGAGATCCTCGGTCGGGCCCTCCAACTGGTCCGCGCGTTCGGCTAGTTCCGCGAGCCGCGTTCGGTGGTGAGCGTCCTGCGGCTCGTCTCCCGTCTCCGCACCCGGGGGGACATCCATGCCCTCCATGGCATCACTGTCCGCGGCGTCCTGGGTGAGCGGCGCCGCGAGCTTGTCGGCCTCCTCGGCGGAGCCGGCGATCGCCGCGGCGGACCGGGTCCGCAGCGTCTTCGCTGCCGCGCGCGGAGAGGAGACCAGGGTCCGCAGCAGGGCGATCGCCGACCACCAGGCGATACGTGCCTCGCGCTTGCCCCTGGCATCGGCGGCCTCTACTCGCTCACCCGCGTACGCGATGGCGTCATCGAGAAGGGCCCGGTACGCGGGGGAGAGCTTGTACGTCTCGTCCTTGAAGTACCGGTCCGAAGGAAACGCGGTTCGCTCGGCCAGGCTGTCGTCGCTGAGCCCGTCCTCCTTGGTCAGGTACTGGCGCACATCGGCCCGCTTGCGGGCCACGAAGTACGGTGCGAGCCGCTTCCTGCCCGCCTCCGAATCCAGGTCCACCTGAGCGAGTTCGGGCTTGACCAGAGCCAGGAGATTGCGGAACGCGGACTCCTTGCCGCTGTGTGGAGTCGCCGTCACCAGGATCAGATGCCGTGATTCGTCCGCGGACACTCGGCGCAGTAGTTCATGACGGAGCTGGCTCTGAGCGGACGCGACGGTTTCGTCGGCGGTCACGCAGGTGTGCGCCTCGTCGACGATCACGAGATCGGGGCAGTGCCGTACGAAGTCGGTCCGGTGACGCGGCGACTTGATGAAGTCCGTCGAGACGATGACGTTCGGATGCTTGTCGAAGAGGGACTGGCCCAGATCGAGACCGCGCTCCAGGCGGGAGACGGTCGAGGAGAGCACCAGCTCGGCGTCGATGCCGAACTTCGTGCGCAGCTCCTCCTGCCATTGCTCGGCGAGAGCCGGTGAGCACAGCACCGCAAGACCCGTCGCCTCACCCTGGGCAAGGAGCTCACTCGCCACGAGACCGGCCTCGATGGTCTTGCCGATGCCGACGTCGTCGGAGATCAGCATGCGCACCGTCTGATGGCGCATCGCCATCAGCAAGGGCACCAGCTGGTAGGCGCGCGGATCGACGGCGATCCCGGCGAGCGAGCGGAACGGGCCCGCGCCGGAGTGGAAACCGATCCGCAGCGCCGTCCGCAGTAGTCCCGCCGCCCGCTGGTTTCCCAGGTCAGTGGGCTCGGGCGGCGTGAACCTGGCCTCCTCCACGTCCTCGAACTCGAAAGGCAGGACTGCCGCAATGTCGTCGTCCGATCCCCCTAGAGGGCGCAGCACCAGCAGGTCCGGCTTGCTCTCAGGAAGGACGACCCACTCGCGGCCGCGTGCCTTCACCAAAGATCCGGCGGAATATGTGCGTTCCATGGAAGTCGTCAAGTCCTTGGTGAAGAGTGTCAGTTGGTGGCCGGATTGCCGAAGTACTCGCCGTTCTCGGTGGCGATGGTGTCCCAGTCCCCGCCCTGCGGGAAGCGGATGACGTCCCAGCCGGCGCTGAAGAGCCGGTCCTCGGCATCCTCGTCGCGCAGAGCATCGGGCTCGACATCGGCGCCGTCGACGAAGACGGCGAGCTTTGCGTCGGGGAAGCGGTAAACGAAGTCCGGTTGCGCGTGGGCCTCCGTCAGGAACGTGCCCGGCTCGTCGGGCAGACGCACCCCGCGAGTCCTGGCCCAGCCGAGGAAGTCACCCCGCTCGATCAGATCGGCGATGGATGCCTCGACCGCGGTCGGCTCGACGGCAGGCGCAGGAGCCGCACCGGAGGGGGCCACCGTGAGCAGGCGGCGGTACTGCTCCGAGCGTGACTCGCCGCGCCCCTCTCGCCGAACGGTGGCCGAGGCCAGGTCTACCAGGAGCTTCTTCGTCGTGTGCCGATTGATGACCGCGTGGCTGAGTTGGTTCGCATAGGTAAGCAGGCACTCGTAGCAGCCCAGAGCACATGGGCGCTCGGGGTGCGGACCGCCGGTGTCGGAGCCGTCAGGACGGAAATGGCAGATGTCCAGGGCGCGCTCCGCGGCCTTCGCCAGGGCCTTGGGCTCTGCCTGCAGGCGGCGCAGGACCCCGGCGCCGCCCTCAGCGGCCTCGGTGAACAGAATGCGGCGGCGAGGCCCATCGTCCGGCGGCAGCAACTCGGCGGAGAGTTCCGCGTCCTCCAGCTCGAACGTGGCCTCGATACCCCGCTCCAGCGCGTACATCAACGACAGCGCGATGTTCTCCGGCAAGGCTTCCACCAGCGTCAGCACGAGAATGTTCCGACGGTCCTCGACGTACGGGATGACCCGCTTCTTGCGGCGACGCTCATTGCCGTCCGCGTCGATGACGGGGAGCTCACTGGAGTCCCCGGACGCCTCGGC
>NZ_JBEHZD010000375.1:0-8069 GCF_040240285.1 Streptomyces sp. HSW2009
GGGGCCCGGGGCGGACGGGCCTGTGCGGCCGGGCCCCGGGCGGGCGGTACGGGGCGCTACGGCGTCAGGGCCAGCTCGTCGTCCGTCGCCGCGTCGACGGCCGTCTCGCGGAAGGGCCAGTCGAGCAGTTCGCCCTTGACCCACTTGCTCGTCTGATCGTCGTAGTGCTTGTGGTACGCGTGGCCAGAGGCACCGGTGAGGTTGATCCAGCGGGACTTGTCCAGGTTGTCGAGGTTGACCACCATCCGCATGGACGGCACCCACACCACCTCGTAGCCGCCGGCCGCGTTCCAGCCGGTGGCGTTGACGGCCGCCTCGCCGCCGCTGAGGTTCCACGGGCCGCGGTTGAGCATCCACTGGATGATGCCCGGGCCCTTCACGCCCAGCGTCTGGTTCTTCAGCGTGAGCTGGTGCAACCGGCCCCAGCTCCAGGTGTCGATGTCCTTGCCCAGCTTGGAGGTGAGCTCGTACCTGGCGTCCTTCATGGCCCGGGCCAGGAGCTGGTCGCGGTTCTTCGTGGCGCGGTTGGCCTGGTTGCCCTTGGTGTGCCACCAGTCGTTGCCCGGGTCCTTCAGCAGCCCCCGCACGACCTCGAACCAGCGGTCGCCGCCGTCCGGCTGCGCCGCGTCCTTGTCGCGCTCGCCGCACTCGGTGACCAGGTCGCTCTCGTCGTCCAGGTCCTCCACCGGGCCGGTCTCGTTGGGAGGCCGCACCCGCAGGCACTGGTCCTCGACCCGCAGCTCCTTGGGCAGTTTGTTGCCGAAGGCGAGCTTGAGGGTGTTGCGCCAGACCGCGTTGAAGTAGGCGGCTGCCGCCGAGTCCGAGTCCTGCGTGTAGTCCCAGCCGCGCAGCAGGTCCTGGGCGTCGCGGACGTACCCGTCCTTGATCTTGATCTTGAGCAGGTACGGGGTCAGCACCTTGGCGATCTCGCTGCTGTTGTCCATCTGGAGCGACTGCATGTCGTCCGTGGAGATCTTGCCGCCGTCCTTGATCTTCGACTCGATCAGGTCGGTGATGCGCTGGCTGCGGGTGCCGTAGCCCCAGTCAGCGGTGAGCAGGTACGGGTAGCGCTCGCGGTCGATCACGGCCTGGTTGGCGGTGACGATGTAGCCGCGCTCGGGGTTGTACTCGTACGGCAGCGCCTGCTGCGGGATGTACCGGTCCCAGCGGTAGCTGGAGTCCCAGCCGGGGGCGGGGTAGCGGCCGTCGATGGGCTTGCCGTTCTTGTCCTTGCCGCGGATCGGGATCTGGCCGGGGGCCTGGTAGCCGATGTTGCCCGCGGTGTCGGCGTAGATGAGGTTCTGCGAGGGCACCGCGAAGTCGGCGGCGGCGGCGCGGAACTCGGTCCAGTCGCCGGCCCGGTTGAGCTTGAAGATCGCGTCCATGCTCTTGGACGGCATCAGCGCGGTCCAGCGCAGCGAGACGGCGTAGCCGTTGCCGCGGTCCGGTGCGGCGTCGCCGACCGGGGCGTTGACGCCGACGGTCTCCAACTCGTCGTCCCGGTCGGAGACGATCGGGCCGTTCGCGGTCGAGCGGACGGTGATCTTGCGGTCCTTGCCGCCGGCGACCTCGATGGTCTCCTTGCGGACGGTGAAGGGCCGCTGCTTGCCGTCGGAGAGGTAGCCGTCGGCGGTGACCTTCTCCAGGTACAGGTCGGTGACGTCGGCCCCGAGGTTGGTCATGCCCCAGGCAATCTTCTGGTTGTGGCCGATGACCACGCCCGGCATGCCGGAGAAGGTGTATCCGGCCACGTCGTACGGGCACTTCGCGCTGACCCGGGTGCAGTGCAGCCCCATCTGGTACCAGAGCGAGGGCATCTGCGGCGCCAGGTGCGGGTCGTTGGCCAACAGCGGCTTGCCGGTGGTGGTGTGCTCGCCGGCGATCACCCAGGAGTTGGAGCCGATGCCGTTGCCGTTCGGGCCGAGCAGCGCGGGGATCTGGTCCAGCGTCTTGGAGAGCGAGGACAGGCCGGTGTGCAGGCCCTGGCCGAGCCCGGTGTTCGCACCGCCGGCGGGCGCGTTGGCCCCGGTCGGCGCCTCCTCCTGGCCCTTGGGGTCGAACTCCTTGGTCAGCGGGTTCACCGTGCCGCGGTCGACGATGGGGCGGTTGCGCTTGTACGGGTAGCTCGGGTAGAGGTCCTCGATCTGCTGGCGGCTGAGCCTGCTGCCGGCCAGCGAGCGGTCGATCTCGTCCCGCAGGTTGCCGCGCAGGTCCCAGGCCATGGCCTTGAGCCAGGCGACCGAGTCGACCGGGTCCCACTTCTCCGGCTTGTAGTCGTTCTTGAAGCTCAGCGCCGCGTACTCGACGGAGAGCTCCTTGCCCGAGTGGTCGGCCAGATAGGCGTTGACCCCCTCGGTGTACGCCTTGAGGTACTTCTTCGTCTCGGCCGACAGCTTGGTGTCGTACTCGCGCTGGGCGACCTGGCGCCAGCCGAGGGTGCGCAGGAAGGCGTCGGTCTCGACCTGGTCGGAGCCGAACATCTCGGAGAGCCGGCCGGCCGTCAGGTGGCGCCGTACGTCCATCTCCCAGAACCGGTCCTGGGCCTGCACGAAGCCCTGGGCGCGGAAGAGGTCTTCCGAGGTGTCCGCGTACAACTGCGGGATGCCGTTGCCGTCGCGCTTGACCTGGACCGGGGCCGACATGCCGTCGAGCTGGATGGAGCCGGTGGTCTCAGGGAACGAGGCGCGCACCGTGCTGATGCTCCAGAACACGCCATAACCGACACCCGCCACGAGCGCCAGCACGACTGCGATCACGATCAGACGGGCGCGCCGCCGCTTCCTCTTCTTCTTTCCGGAAGGGGCGGTCGTTTCTTCGCGGGAGGGCATCGCTGTCCTTCGAGGGGCAGGGTGGACCTGGAGTGCTGGAGCAACCGTAGCCGGAGCGCGGGCGGCTCCCTTACGCGGAGTCAATGCCGGGCGATCAGGTGAGCGATCGACCGGCCGAGCGACCGTTCCAGCCACCGTCGATCCGCACAAACGATCACATGCGGACGTCCGATGACACGGTTCGGTCGATCTCAGGCGTCAAGAACCCGTAAAATATTAGGTAAGGCAATGAAGTTCCGGTCGGCCGGGGTTGCATATTTCGGTCGAAATCCTCGCGAAAGGATCGGCCCCTGACTGTTCACCACCTCAATGAACTCCTGCTGATGTGCGCACTGGTGCTGCTCGTCGCCGTGGCAGCCGTGCGCCTCTCTTCCCGCAGCGGGCTGCCCAGCCTGCTGATCTACCTCGGCATCGGCGTCGCCATGGGTCAGGACGGCCTGGTCGGCGTGGCCTTTGATGACGCCGAACTGACCCAGGTCATCGGCTACGCGGCGCTCGTGGTCATCCTCGCCGAGGGCGGTCTCGGTACCAAGTGGCGAGAGATCAAACCCGCGCTGCCACTGGCCGCCATGCTCTCCACGGTCGGCGTCGCGGTCAGCGTGGGCGTCACGGCGACCGCGGCCCACTTCCTGGTGGGCCTCGACTGGAAGCAGTCGCTGATCATAGGCGCCGTCGTCTCCTCCACCGACGCGGCGGCCGTCTTCTCGGTGCTGCGCAAGGTGCCGCTGCCCTCCAAGCTCACCGGTGCGCTGGAGGCCGAGTCCGGCTTCAACGACGCCCCGGTCGTGATCTTGGTGGTCGCCTTCTCGGCATCAGGACCGATCGAGCACTGGTACGTCCTGCTCGGCGAGATCGCCCTGGAACTGGCGATCGGCGCGGCGATCGGGCTCGCGGTCGGCTGGCTCGGCGCGTTCGGCCTGCGGCACGTGGCGCTGCCGGCGTCGGGCCTCTACCCGATCGCGGTACTGGCCATCGCGGTGGCCGCGTACGCGGGCGGCGCACTGGCGCACGGCTCCGGATTCCTCGCGGTCTACCTGGCCTCGCTGGTCCTGGGCAACGCCAAGCTGCCCCACATGCCGGCCACCCGCGGCTTCGCCGAGGGGCTCGGCTGGATCGCCCAGATCGGCATGTTCGTCCTGCTCGGACTGCTGGTCACCCCGCACGAGCTCGGCGACGACATCGTGCCGGCGCTGGTGGTGGGCCTGGCCCTGACCGCGGTGGCCCGGCCGGTCTCGGTACTGGTGAGCACCGCGCCGTTCCGCATCCCCTGGCAGGAGAAGGCCCTGCTGTCCTGGGCCGGGCTGCGCGGCGCGGTCCCCATCGTGCTGGCCACCATCCCCATGGTGTCGGAGGTGCCGCAGAGCCAGCGGGTCTTCAACATCGTCTTCGTGCTGGTGATCGTCTACACGCTGGTGCAGGGCCCGACCCTGCCCTGGCTCGCCAAGCGGCTGCGGCTCGGTGCCGGGGACGCCACGTCCGACCTGGGCGTGGAGTCGGCACCACTGGAGCGGCTGCGCGGCCACCTGCTGTCGTTCGGCATCCCGCAGGGCTCCCGGATGCACGGCGTGGAGGTCAGCGAACTGCGGCTGCCCGCCGGCGCGGCCGTGACCCTGGTCGTACGCGGCGGCGCCAGCTCCGTACCCGGCCCCACGACCGTGCTGCGCAGCGGGGACGAACTCCTGGTGGTCGCCACCGACCCGGTGCGTGACGCCGCCGAGCGGCGGCTGCGCGCGGTCAGCCAGGGCGGCAAGCTGGCCGACTGGCTGGGCACGGGCGGCGCGGACGCCCGCCTGCCGGAGCCGACGCGTCAGCAGACGACCGCGCCCCAGGCGTTCTGGCCGTGGCCCCGACCGGGCAAGCGCCCGGGTATGCGTACGGGGGCCGCTGCGCGGGGGCGTGCGGGGGCTGTGGGTTCTGCTTCTGCGGGGGCTGCGGGGTCTGCGGGTTCTGCGGGTTCTGCGGGTTCTGCGGGTTCTGCGGGTTCTGCGGCGCGTGATGGTGGTGCGGTGGCTGGGGCCGCCGGGCCAGCCGGGGCGGCTGGAGTACGCGGTGGTTCGGAGGCCGTTCCGCCGGCCGGGCCGAAAACGGCCCCCGGGAGCGGCCTCGGGTCGCCCGGGTCCGGGACGGACGGGCGTAGCTCTGATGGTCGGGGGGCTGGTGGTCAGGGGGCTGATGGCCAGGGTTCCGCGGGTCCGACGGGTTCGCCGGGTCCGGCGGATTCGAGGGCCGATGGCCGAGGTGCCGGGAGTTCCACGGGACCGGCGGGCCCGGCACACGGAGCCACCCGACAGGCAGGTGCGGCCCTCGGTGAACGGCACCGGGATGAACTTGATCACAGCCGCGAATCGACGCAAGAGTCTGCCGATAACATGAACACACATAGGCAATAACCGACCAACTCTGTCTGATGCAGAGCTGGCGCGACCGCACGGCGGCCGGTCCGGTATCTACCACGGTCATGCGCGAGAGGACAGCTCTCGGCGCTCCGTGGTGCTACCCCGGGGCGCTACCAGGCGGTGGAAAGGCCAGGCCGTGGTGTCCACGGTCTTCCCGGACCCGGCCGACGGAACCCCCGCGGCCGATCCCGCCCACCCGGCGGACCCAGCCCCCGGCACGCCACCCGGCGCCCGCGGCACCGATGACCACCCCCACGCGGGGAGGCCCACCGGCACCGCGGGCGCCGCGGCAGCCCAAGCCCCCGACCCGGCGGGCTCCGCCCGCACAACGGTGCTGGCCCAGCCCGCCGCGGGGCCGGCCGAACTCGATACCGAGGCGCAGCCGGCAGCCCGTACGCCCCATGCGCCCCGCGCCGGGACCACAGCCGCGGCGCCGACGTCGCCCACAGCCGTAGCGCGCGGGCAACACGAAAGGCAGCCCAAGCCCGACAAGCCCCGCAAGCCCGGCTATGGGCAACTGCTGCGCACCCCCGGCGCCTGGTCGTTCGTCCTGCCCGGCTTCGCGGCCCGACAGCCGTTCGCGATGCTCACCATCGGCATCGTCCTGCTCATCCAGCACACCACCGGCTCGTACGGCATAGCCGGCGCCGTCTCGGCCACGGCCGGGGTGTCGATGGCCGTGTTCGCCCCACAGAGCGGCAAGCTCGCGGACCGCTTCGGCCAGGCAGCCGTACTGGTCCCTGGCGTACTAACGCACACCGCGTCCATCTCCCTGCTGATCGCCCTGGCCCTGACCGGCGCCCCGTTGTGGACCCTGTTCGTCGCCGCGGTACCGGCCGGCGCCTCGGTCCCCCAGGTCGGCCCCATGGTGCGGGCCCGCTGGGCAGCACTACTCGGCGACGGCCCACCACACGACGAAACACCGGATGCGATCGGGACGGCGGCCGGCACCGAAGCGGCCCGCCGTGCTGAAGGGGCCGATGATGCCGAGGCGACCGGCGGCGCCCGGGCAGCCGGCAGCACAGGGGCGGCGAACGGCGCCGAGACGCCGAGTGGAACCCGGCCCCCAGCCGCTGTCGGCCCACCGAACGGTGCCGGGGGAACAGCGGGTACTCCCGCGCCAGCAGGCGACAGCGGATCGCCGAGCAGTGCCCACGCGGTGGGCGCTACCGGGGCGGCGCACCGTGCCGCGGCACCGGCCACCACCAGCGGGCCTGCCCCTGTCGGGGCGCCGGGCGGTGACGGGACGCCGGCCGGCGCCGCCACGCCAGGCACGCCCGAGGCCGCGGCCGGCCGGGGCAGGTCGCCGCTGCTGACCACGGCCGCGGCGTTCGAGTCGGTGACGGACGAGTTCACGTTCGTCATCGGCCCCGTGCTGGCCACGGCCCTGTGCACCGGCCTCCACCCGGCCGCCGGCCTGAGTGCGGAGGCCGTCCTGACCCTGGTCGGCGGACTCCTCTTCGCGGCCCAACGCCGCACCCAGCCCGTCCCGAGCCACCCCCGCACCGCGGCGGTAAGCGGCGCCACGGCACTGGCCGGCGCCGCACCCGCCGACAGTCGGCGCACCGGTGGCCGCCGACCCGGCAGGTGGCCCACCCGCTCCCGTACCAACCCCGCGCGAACCCGCGCCCGCCCCGCACCAGCCGGTACGCGGCCGGCCGCGCCGGTGCGGGCCACGTCCGCGCTCGGCGTGCCCGGGGTCAGGGTGCTGGCCGTGGTCTTCCTCGGCATCGGCACCGTCTTCGGCGGCCTCCAGGTCTCGCTGACCGCCTTCACCGAGGAGATCGGCCAGCCCGGCATCAACGGTGTGCTGTACGGGATCTTCGCGGCCGGCAACATGGTGGCCGGCATCGTCTGCGGCGCCCTCACCTGGCGCCGCAGTCCACAACAGCGGCTGCTGGTCGCGTACCCGCTCCTGACGTTGGCCACCTCCATGCTGTGGGCGGTGCACGCCGTGCCACTGCTCGGCGCGCTGGGGCTGCTGGTCGGTCTGTGCATCGCACCGGCGCTGATCACCGGCTACACGCTGGTGGAGACGCTGGTCCCGGCGCACGCCAGGACCGAGGCGTTCACCTGGCTGACCGGCGCGGTGGCGCTCGGCCAGGCCGGTGCCGCGACCGCGGCCGGCCAGCTCGCCGACGGCTTCGGACCGAGCGCCGGCTTCGCCGTGCCACTGGCCGGTACGGGGCTCGCGCTGGCAACCCTGCTCCTGCTGCGCGGGCACCTGGCCACCGCGTCCGACAGCCGCCTCGCGGGCGGCTCCGCACGTGTGGTCGGTCACCGCGAGGCCGTCGCAGTGGACTGATGCCGCGGAATGCTGCACTATGGAGCGTCGTTAGCACTCATTGAGTGAGAGTGCCAGGAGGATCACGTGCCGACCTATCAGTACCAGTGCACCGAGTGCGGCGAGGGCCTTGAAGCGGTGCAGAAGTTCAGCGACGAGGCGCTCACCGAGTGCCCGAGTTGCAAGGGCCGCCTGCGCAAGGTGTTCTCCGCGGTCGGCGTCGTCTTCAAGGGCTCCGGCTTCTACCGGACCGACAGCCGCAGCGCGTCCTCCAGCAGCTCGCCGAGCTCCTCGTCGAAGACCACGAAGAGCAGCTCGGAGACGTCTTCGTCCAGCGGCTCCGCCTCGTCCTCGTCCGACTCGTCTTCTTCGTCGAGCAGCACGGGCACGTCGAGCAGCGGTTCCACGACGTCCTCCGGCTCCACGGCCGCCTGACGCCCACCCGAATTCTCCGCGAGAGCCCCAGCTCGTCCGGCCGTGCGCCGGGCCGGGCCGGGGCGCTCGTCGCGCGCCCCGGCGCCCGGGCCGCCCACACGGGCCCCGCCGCGCGCCCCCCCCCCC
>NZ_JBEHZD010000376.1:0-8059 GCF_040240285.1 Streptomyces sp. HSW2009
GCCCCCGCCGCAGCAGCCGCCCCCGCCGCCCGCGGGCGCGGCGCCGCGCGGGGCCGCTCCGCCGCCGGTGGCGACGGCCCCCGTGGACAGCAGCTTGACCGTGTCGCCGTGCCCCTCGGGGCAGGTCGCGGGGGCGCTGGACTCCGCCATGGGCCGGCTGAGCTCGAAGTTCGCGCCACAGGCGCGGCAGCGGTATTCGTAACGAGGCATGCCCGCAGCCTAACCGCGGACCGGTGGCAGCGGCCCCGCCGCCCAAACGGCGGGGCCCTGACGGTGTCGCCCGGGCCCTGCCGCCCACCTGGTGCGGTCCTGGCGGGGTGCCGGCCAGGCGGCGCGGCCCGAGACCAGAGACCTGCGGCCTGCGGCCTGCGGCCCGCGCAAGGATCGGGCCGCCCCGGCGGGTCAGCCGCCGCCCGCCCCGAGTTCCCCGCGGATCTCCTGGACGACCCGGGCGGCGGTCTGGCGCACCGCCTCGGTCTCGGTGAGGAAGTGCCACCAGTCCGGGTGCCGCCCCTCCAGGCCGGCGACGGCCCGGTCGAGGCGGGCGACCGCGTCGTCGAGCGGGCGGGCGTGCCGCGGGTCGGGGGTGTTGCGGCCGGCCATCGCCAGCCGCTGGGCGTCCCGCACGGCGAACCTGGTGCGCTCGAGCTCGCCCGTCTGGTCGTGCGATACCGCGGCGAGCCGGCGCAGCCGCTCGCCGGCGGCGGAGACGGCCTCGTCCGTCGTGTTCAGCAGGGCCCGCGCGGTCGAGAGCCGGGCCAGCGCGTCCGGCCAGCGCTGCGCCTCCCGGGCGGCCCTGGCCTCCTTCAGCTTCGCCTCGGCCTGCTCGACGGAGCGCGCGGCCTGCTCGGGCACCGGCTGGAGGTCCTGCCAGCAGGCGGCGCTGTAGCGCCGGCGCAACTCGCTGAGCACCGGGGCGACGCCCTCGGTACGGGTGGTGATGGCCTCGGCGCGGGTCCGCAGCGAGACCAGCCGCCGGTCGATGTCGGCCGCGGTCGCCGGCAGCCGCTCGGCCTCGCCGCGCACCGCCTCGGCGGCCCGCAGCACGTGGTCGGCGCGCTGGATCGTCTCCGGCACGCCGTGTTGGCCCGCGCCCTGGTTGAGCTTGGTGAGCTCGGGGGCGAGCGCCGCGAGCCGGGCGGCGAGGTCGTCGGCCCGCAGCCCGGCGGCGCGCACCGCGTCCAGCGCGTTGCTCGCCGCGAGCAGCGCCTGCCGGGCCCGCTCCACGGCGGGCGCCAGCCGGGCCAACTGGGTCTCCGCCGTACGCAGCAGGGGGCCGAGCCCCTGCGCGAACCGGTCGAGGTCGCCCTTGGCCCGTTCGAGCTCGGTCTTCGCCCGGGTCAACTCGCTCCGGGCGCGGCTCGCCGCCGCCGCTTCGAGGTCGTCCCGGTCCAGGTCGTGCGCGTCGACCGCGGTGATGTAGTCGTGGCTGACGTGGTCGATGCGCTGGCCGAGCGCGGCGAAGTCGCTGACGGCCTTGCGCGCGGCCGGGGAGTCGTCGACCGCGGTGATCGTCTCGATGGAGATCCGCAGGTCGCGCTGGGCGGTGTCCAACTCGTAGAACGCGGCGGCAGCGGCGTCCTTGGCCGCCTGCGCCTCGGCCCGCTGGTTCTCCCCGCGCCCGAACCACCGCCGCGTGCCCCCACCGGCGAACGCCCCCGCCAGCGCGGCGAGCACGAACGGCACCGGCACCACGGCCAACACCAGCAGGTCACCCACGGCCCGACGATGCCCGCCCCGCGGCCGGCGGGCGGTGACTTGGGTGACCCGAGCGGCCTGGCCAGTCTGGTCGGCGCGGTCGGTCCGGGGGGTGTGGCTGGTCCGGGCGGCGCGGACGGTCTTTTCGGTACGGGTCGTGCGCGTGGGGCGGGCCGTGTGGTGGGCCGGCTCCGCCGCGGTGTGGGGCGCCGCGGGTGCGGCGTGTCCGGCGGGCGGCGCCGGGTGCGGGGCGGGCGTAGACGCGGCAGGTTCCGCGGGCGCTGCGGGGGCCGCGGGCGTGGCGCGGGCGGGCTGTCGGTCCCCAAGCAGGCGGCGTAGTAGGTGCACAGACTGCGCGGTGGTCGCCGTCACTACCCTCTCCCGATGAATCGCCCCAGGCCCGGATGCCATTCTCCCACCCGTTAGGGACGAACACACGGGCCGGATAGTTCGCCACCGCACCCCGATACCTCACACCCACCCGTCGAAGCCGGCCCGATCCGGCCCGGCCCCGCTCACCGAAGCTGCCTCGATCCGGCCCGGACCCACCCGCCGATGCTGTCCCCGCCCGGCCCGGACCCACCCGCCGATGCTGTCCCCGCCCGGCCCGGACCCACCCGCCGAAGCCACCTCCGCCCGGCCCGCCCCGTGGCGCCACCCGCCCCCACCAGCCCGGCGACCGTCCGCCGGCGGCATACGCGTTTGCGAGTACGGGGCATCGTCGGGGTAGGCTGTCGGCTCATGCACGGGTGCATAGCTCAGCGGTAGAGCGCTGCTCTTACAAAGCAGATGTCACAGGTTCGATCCCTGTTGCGCCCACCCTTCCTGACCTCGGCGAAATGCCTGGTCAGGGCGCGTATGAGCCCCTCGTCTCGGCCTAGAGGTGAGGGGCTTCGCCGTGTCCGCGGGCCCCGGTCCGCAAAGGGTCCACAGCCCCCACGGACGCAGCCCGCTGCTCCTCGATGGCCCCGGCCCCGACGCCCTTCCGCACGGCCCCGCGGCGACGCCGCCCCGGCGCCCTTCCCGCGCCCGCGACGCCACCCCCAGCGCGCCCCGACCGCCCTCCCAGCGCTGCTTCACCCCGGGGTCGGATCATTCAGCCCCTCGCTGGCGACAGCCGTCAACGTGGCGGGATCGTGTCGTGCGCGGCGGGTGGGGGTGTGGGGTGGTCGGACGGTCTTCCGGACGGGCTGCGGACAGGTGTTGGCCGGGAATCATGTTTGACGCGACGTCAACAACAAGGGCAAGGGGGTTGCTTCACTCGTACGAGTGTTCTTCCGGGGGCAAGAATCGTTCTTGCATGCTGGCTGCTCGATGCTCGCTACTAGCGTGGCCCGCCTGTCACCCCGGGTGCGGATGGCGTGAAATCGACGCCGGCAGGCATCGGACACCGGCGCCAGGTGCACCTGTGCCAGGGCGGCAGGCCAGGCGGACGTGGGGACCTGAGCATGGGCTGTGACCATCAACGACGGGCAGCGGCGGCGGAGTGCGGGGAGGCCGTCGTGTCCATCCGTACGCAAGGGGAGCCCGGCTCGGAGCAGTCCGGGGCGGCGGCCGGGGCTGACGGGCAGACAGAGGACCGGGGGATGACATGGGGTACGGGGGACGTGGGGGATGCGGCAGCGAGCGGGGGAGCCGGGGGTGTGGTGCCCGGCGGGGCGTGGGTGATGAGCGCGGGCGATGTCGGTGGGGCGAGCGGATGTGGCGACGGCGGGCGGCTGGCACGGTCGTACGCGGTGCGCGGCTGTACGGTCGTGGAGCTGTCCGGGGATGTGGACCTCGCCACCGTCGGGGAGATCCGGGTCGTCCTTGACGAGGCGACCGCGCCGAGCGGCCCCCCGCACGTCGTCGTCGACCTCAGCCGCACCACCTTCTTCGACTGCACCGGGCTCGACCTGCTGGTGCGCGCGGAGGCGCGGATGGCCCGGCGCGCCGGGCGGCTCGGCCTGGTCTGCGTGCAACAGATCACCCTGCGGATGATGGAGATCGCCAACCTCACGGGGCTGCTGAGGCCCGTGCCGACTCTGGAGCAGGCTCTGGAGCGGCCAGGGTGATCGGCACGGGGGCCAGACAGGAGAGCGCGGCCGGCGACAGGCCGTCGCGCCGGGCGGCGGCCCGTCCCGCATCGGGCCCGGGCGCGTCGGCGCGCAGCAGCGGGCTGTCGTGGCGCAGCAGCCACAGCCGGTACGCGGCGTTGGCCCAGGCCAGTTCCAGGTAGGCGGACTTGAGGTCGGCGTAGAGCGCGTCGGCGCGGGTGCCGGTGGTGGTCTGCGGCCGGGAGACCATGAAGAGCCGTACGGTGAGCGGGTCGCCGTGCAGCGGGCGGATGACCATGCCGGGGCGCGGGGCCGTCGTGGGCTGGCAGGGCGAGACGGCCTCGCCTGAGGCGACCAGTTCGGCGGCGGTCGTGGTGTCCCTGACGTGCACCACGCGCGGGTTGAGGCCGGCCCCGGCGAACACCTGGCGCAGCGCGGCGTACTCGTCGTCGACGGTCAGGTCGACCACCCAGTGGTCGTCGGCCAACTCCGCCAGGCGCACCACCGTGCGGCCGGCCGCCGGATGGTCCGCGGGCAACGCGATGAACTGCGGTTCCTCGGGGAGCAGGACGCGCCGCTCGACACCGCTGGGCACCGACAGCGGGAAGCCGGTGAACTCGTGCACGAAGGCCACGTCCAACTGCTGGGTGGCCACCATCTGGAGCAGCATCGTCGCCGATATGTCGACGTGGATCGTGGTGTCCGTCTCCGGCAGCCTGGCGTGCAGCCTGCGGAGCCAGCCGGCCACGGCGCGGTTGCCGGTGCTGCCGATCCGCAGATGCGCCCCGTTGATGTGGGCCGCGGCGTCCTTGGCCGCGCTGACCAGGGCGTTCATATCGGCGACGATCGGCCGTGCGCGGGCCAGGACGGAGCGGCCGAGCGGCGTCGGGTGGCTGCCTGACTGTTCACGGGTGAACAGCAGGCCGCCGATCGCCTTCTCGATGCGCCTGAGCTGCGTGGTGAGGGAGGGCTGCGTCATGCCGAGCTGGAGCGCAGCCTTGCGCACGCTGCCCGCGTCGGCGATAGCACAGAGCGCACGGAGGTGTCTCACATCGAGCTCCACGAGCGGAGCATATCGGCGTGGACACGACAGGCACCAGACACGTCATCCGATCGCCTGTCCATGTAGGAGTTGTCCGGTGCATTGCATTCCGTGGTCGAATCCGCCGCCTTCTGGCGCCGCAACGTAGCGCAATGCGGGGGTATGGCCGCTAGGCGGCTTTTGGGGGCCATAGCTCGGTGCTATCGGCAGTTGGCATCATCCGCGCCGCGCGGCATGTCCCTGACACTCGGCGGGACACCCCGTTCCGGATGCCCTGATCGCTACCCCACAGCGATCGCCGGGGCCCCGGAGGCCCGAAGGAGTCCCCCCACATGAAGAGCTCTGCGATATTCCTGTCGACCGCGCTGGGCCTCGGCCTGGCCGCCGCGACCGCACTGCCCGCGACCGCCGCCCCCACCGCGGACGCCGGCCAGCGCTCGACCGCCACGAGCATCGCCGCGTACCAGGGTTCCGGCGAGGACGCCGCGGCCACCAAGGCGTTCTTCGAGGCCGTCGTCAAGTCGGCCAAGGCCAAGCAGGCCAAGACCGGCGAGCGCGCCGTCACCGTCACCTACAACGCCAGCGGCGCGCCCACCTTCGCGTCGCAGATCGCGCGGAGCGCGGCGATCTGGAACTCCCACGTGACCAACGTGAAGCTCCAGGCGGGCTCGGGCGGCAGCGACTTCTCGTACCGCGAGGGCAACGACGCGCGCGGCTCGTACGCCAGCACCGACGGCCACGGCCGCGGCTACATCTTCCTGGACTACCGGCAGAACCAGCAGTACGACTCGGTCCGCGTCACCACCCACGAGACCGGCCACGTGCTCGGTCTGCCGGACCACTACTCGGGCCCGTGCAGCGAGCTGATGTCCGGCGGCGGCCCCGGCCCGTCCTGCACCAACCCGAACCCGAACGCGCAGGAGTCCGCCCGGGTCAACCAGCTTTGGGCGGGCGGGCTGAGCGGCCTCGACACCTTCGCGAAGGGCTCGTTCCGCAAGTGACTGCCCCGTTCGCGGGCTGAGGAAGGGCGGGCGCCGGCCGCGCGGCCGGACCCACCTCCCCCACGGCAGCCGTGCCCGCATCGGCGCCCGCCCCTGTCGCCCCGCGAACGAGAGCGCGGCCCGGTCCGCCCGCACACCCCGACGGTGCGCGGGCGGACCGGGCCGCCGCGTTGGGAGCCCCCTACGGCCGCCGTCGAAGACCGGGCCACGGCGTCAGACCTCTGGTGTCAGGCACCAGAGGGCGAACGCCCGACTCAGTACAGCTTGTTGACCGCGGTCGTGGTGGTCCGCTTGAAGTCGGCCACCTGCGCGTGCTGGAAATTGCCCATCTGGCCCCACTTCACGACGGTCACCGTCCGCCCGTCCCGGCCCACCGAGAACAGGTTGATGTCGGACCCGCCCCAGGCGTGCGCGGTGTGGATGCCGTAGACGTTGGCGCCCTCTTCGACGTTGAGCTTGCCGTAGTCCTTGAACTCGGCGGTGACGTCCGGGTCCTGCTCGGCCTTGGCGGCGCACTCGCGGACGGCCTTGTTCCACAGCGCGGCCAGCGCCTTGGCGCGCGTCTCGTCCCGCTCCACGACCGTCACCTGCACCGCGCCCGTGTCGTACTCGGTCCAGAACGAGCGGTGTACGGAGGTGGCGCCGGGCAGCGCGGGCCCGACGCAGAACGGCAGCGGGTCCGGCGCGCCGGCGGTGACCGGGCTCGCGTACCAGGCGGAGGTCGGGTGCGGCGGCAGCTCGTTCGGCTCCAGGAACGCGGGCTCGGAGGCTGCGCCGTGGCGCGGGGCGGCGCCGGCCGCGGGGGCGAGCACGGCGGTGGTGGCCGCGGCGGCCAGCACGGCCAGCCCGATGACGCCGGTACGGGCCAGCCGGCCCGGGGTGCCCGCGGCGACGGCGCGGGTCGTGGTGGTGCCGGCCGACTGCTCGGCGGCGTGGTCGAGGTGCGAGTGCATGTTCATGGGGCAACTCCGCCATGGCTGCGCCCAGCGGGCAAGACATCCACCACTAGACGGGAAGCTGGAACGGTAAAACCCGCTCTGACCTGCATCAATACCCGGTGCCTGGAACACCTTTCTGGAGCGTCCCGGCGGGGGTGGCACTAGGATCGGGCAGCGTGTCGACCTCATCGCCCCCACGGCGGCGCAAGCCGCGAGCCGATGCCGAGCGCAATCGGACCCGTGTCCTGGAGGCCGCACGCGCGCTGTTCACGGCGCGCGGTGAGGACGTGCAGATGCCCGAAGTGGCCCGGGCCGCCGGGGTCGGCATCGGCACCGTCTACCGCCACTTCCCGAGCCGAGCCGCGCTCATCGAGGCCGCCGGCGAACAGCGGCACGCGGAGATCGTGACCTTCGGCCGGACCCGGTGCGTGCCGTGCCCGGACGCGGCGGACGGCCTCGCCCGCTACCTCTGGCACATCGGCGAGGTGCTCGCCACCGACCGGGGGCTGACCGCGTCCATCGAGGCGACGCTCGGTTCGGCCAGGCCCAAGGGCACGGCGGCGGAGCGCACCGAGGCCATAGCGGCCGAACTCATCGTGCGGGCCAGGGCCCAGGGCGCCATCAGGCCCGACGTCGAGGTGATCGACCTCAGCATGATCGTCTGCGGCCTTGCGGCGGTCATCCGCAACGGCACCGGCGACTGGCGCCGCTACCTGGCGATCACCCTGGCGGGCCTCGGCGACGCGGCGGCGGGCCCGCTGTCGGACGCGGTCCGCGCCCGCCCGGTGAGCCGCGACACGGCCCCGCCGGCCGAAGGGGCCTCGTCCGACCCTCCCGGTGCGGCCCCAGCGGCTGGAGCCCCGACCGACCCGGCTACTCCTTCGGGTCCAGCCCAGGCCCCGGCGCGAGCGGCCGATGGCGAGCCGGACGAGGCGGCGTCCTCGGACGCGTGACGGGTGACGGGTGACGGGTGATGCGTGACGCCGAGCCGCTGAACGGTTCGTACGCGTGAGGCCCTACGTGCGCTCGTACGCGCGAGGCCGCTCGGACGGGCTGGCTGAGCCGGGCTGTACGGGACAAACCGCATGAAACGTTCCGTACGCCACGGGCCCCGCGGCACGGGCCCCACGCCACGGGCCGTACGAGACGAGTCGTACGACATGAGCCCCAGGGGACGCCGCGTACGCGAGGGATCGGCGCGGCGGGCCAGGTGAGAGGTGTCGGGGTACGGCGCGGGGCCCCGGCCGGCGGGGGGGGGGGGGGCCCCGGCCGGGGGCCCCCCCCCCCCCCCCCTGGGGGGGGCCGGGGGGGGGGAGGGTGCCCCGGCCCGCAGGGTGGGAGAGT
>NZ_JBEHZD010000377.1:0-8037 GCF_040240285.1 Streptomyces sp. HSW2009
CGGTGGACGCGACAGTTATGGACGAATCGGGTTCACTGTGTGGGGAAATTCTTCTCTGGGCTACCGATGGATATCTCTCGGCGATCGAATACGCATGGTATGGGGATGAGGCGCCTAGGGCCCTTCCGGGTATCACGATGATCACCCTTGACGTACGATCTGGGTCTGGCTCTAGGCGAGAGAGTCTCTGCAAGGAGAAACCATGATTGAACTTTCCTTCTCCCTCCCGGAGCCGGGTTCCTCTTGGTCGGGGACCTGGGAGGGAGCCAGGCAGGGTGATCCTGCGGATCTTGCAGAGGTTGACCTCTGCTACAAGTACTTCGGAGTTAATGTCGAGATGCTTGTAGGCGGCGTGGAGGTTATCTCAAGGCAAGGATTTGTGACGCTCGTGGACCTGGCCCTTTCGTTCTCCCATGCAGAGGGGCGTATCTCGGCAGGAGGAGATGCGGCATTCAATTTCACGGAAAGCGATGAGGTTATCTATCTGCGTCGCGATGGCGAGCTCATTGCTTTGACCTCGTCGAAACGGTCGTGGCGGGTTGCTGTCGAGCGTGAAGAGCTCACGAGTGCATTCTCTAGGTTCCGCCGAGAGGCGCATTCATGTCTGACTTCGGAGATCCCTGGGTTGGTTGTTAATCCAGTGATTCGGCGAATTTTGTCGATATAGTTCGAGGCGTTCTAGAAGTAAGTGCAAACTGATACAGGGAGCCCGCGCCGGAGTGTCTTTCGGCGGGGGCTCCGTGGCCTTTTGGCGGTATCGCTCACGGGAACGCCAGCGGATGACGGCTGTGGCAGGTGAGCCGTCAGAGTCGTCGTCATGTCTTCCGAGGACGTGGCCCGCTGGTTCGGTGCCGTCGCTGTTGGCCATCTCGACTTCACCAGGGTGCTGTGGGCGTTGATGGCAACGCGCTGGAGGCGGAGCCTGACGTCGGTGTGGCGGATGAGTTGCCTGGAGGCGTTGAGTTTGACGTCTTGTTGGGGGAGGTGGGGGTCCCATTTCGGTAGGCGAATCGGACCGCGATGGAGCTCTTCGCTCAGTCCCCCCCGCCCGACCTCTCGCCCCAACTCCCGCACCCACCCCCCGCCCCCTCATCAAACTCCCCACCCCACTCCCCTCACGCCCAAGAAGCCTCCCCCTCGCCCGGCCTCTCACCTCACCCCCACCCCCTCACCCAACCCCCCGCCCCCGCCTCCGTACCCACCAAGCCCCCGCCACCCCCACGCCCAACACCCACCCCACCAACACCGCCCACACCGCGAACCCACCCCCCGCCACCAAACTCCGACCAGAGCCCTGACCAGAACCCTGGCCAGCGCCCCGTCCATGTCCCTCGGCCGATGCGGCCACCAGCAGGGCCGGAGTCGTCAGGGCGAGGAGGGCGAGGGGGCCGCGGACGTACCAGAGGGCCGCTTGGAGGCCGCCCGTGTTGCCCATCGGGGTTTCCGTGCCGAGTAGGACGTGTGTGGGGAGGGCGCCCCGGTAGGCGCTGACCAGCGCTGCCGCCGCGTAGGCGGGAGTTGCCGCGGTGAGGAGGGCCAGGGCGGGGTGCCAGTGGCCGGTCGCCGCGCAGACGGCCGCGCCCGTCGCCGTGCCGATGAGGGAGAGGGCGGTGGGTACGACCAGGTGCCACAGGGCCAGCGTGCCGGCGGGGGTCGGGAGGGGCGTGGCGCGGCGGGGGTCGTCGGTTTCCAGGCGGGCGGGTTCGGCGAGTTGGGCCGCGGCCAGGTAGCCGGCCACCGCCGCGGCCAGCATCGTGAACACCCGGGCGCGCTGGCCGAGGCCCGGCGCGTACGCGGCGAGGCCGACCGCGACCCCGGTCCACACCGTCGCCCACGCCAACCGGCCCGGCGCGCGAAGCAGGGCCGTGGCGTCGCGCCAGGGTATGAGGAGCCAGCGGTGGCGCGGCAGCGGCAGGCGCAGGAGGGGGCGTGCGCCCCGGGAGCCCACGCCCTGCGGGCCTGCGCCGTGTACGGCGGTGCGGGCCTGCCGCAGAGCGACGCTGAAGATCGCGGCCGTGACCTGCGTGGCCACCGTGGCCCGGCGGCGCAGCGCGGCCAGCGGTACGAGTGGGGCCTGCCGACGCGCCCCCCACAGCGCACCCGCCACGGCCGTCGCGGCGAGCAGCAGGGCCACCATCCACCCCGGCACCCCCCCCGGCACCCCAGGCACCCCACCGGGCACCCGGCCGGACGCCCCCGCGGAGGCCGAGCCCTCGCCCACCGCCGCGACCAGCGGCGGGACGGCCCAACCCCAGGGCCCCGACCACAGGCACAGCGCGCCGAGCGGCGCCGCCACCCCGTATGCGGTGCCGGCCACCGCCGCGCCGCCGAGGAGTACGACGACCGCCCAGGTCACCGGCGCGGCCCGGGCCGCGTAGGGGAGCGCGGCCCGTTCGTGGCGCTCGATCGCGACGCCGAGCGCGGTGCCGATGACCGCGACGACGACCCCCGCCCCCGCCCCGGCCGCGGGCGCCGCGAGCCACGGCCCGCCCCGTACCGTCGACAGCAAGAACCCCGCCACCCCGCCCACCGCGGCGCCCGCGACGGCGGCCAGCACGGCGGAGCCGTACAGCCGCGGCAGCAGGATCGGCGCCCGCGGCAGCGGCGTGGGCAGCAGCCAACTGAGTTCCGGCATGCCGATGGTGACCGGGCCGCGCCACAGCGCCGCCCGCGCCGTCAGCGTCAGGACCAGCACCACCAGCACCGGCGCGGTGACGGGCAGCCCGGCCAACAGATGGGCGCCGAGCCCGTCCTGCGGGTCGCGGGCGTGCCCCGCGCGGCCGGCGGCCAGTAGCAGCGGCAGCCCCCAGGAGGCCCCGAGCAGGACGACGACGTACGCGGCGAACCAGGCGCTCTTCCGCTTCTCCTGGCGCGCGGGGGCGCGCAGGGCGTGCAGATAGGCCAGGGCCGGATGCGGCGACCGCACTCAGCGACCGCCCTCGCCCGCGGCGGGCTCCGCCGCCGCACCCGCCCCGTCGAACACCAGCACCCGGTCGGCGATCGCGCGCAGCCCCTCGTGGTGCGTGGCGAGGAGCACCGCGGTGCCGGCGTCCCGGTGGGCGGCGAGCCGGGCCGCCAGCGCACGGCGGGCCTGCGCGTCGAGCCGCTGTTCCGGTTCGTCGAGCACCAACAGCTCGTGCGGTCGTACGAACGCCGCGGCCAGCGCCAGTGCCTGCGTCTGGCCGGAGGAGAGCGCTGCGGGCAGCACGTCGGCGCGGTCCGTCAGCCGGTACGCGGCGAGTTCGGCCGCCACCGTCTCTTCGGCCGCCGCGACGCGGGCCCCGTGGGCCAGCGCCACCAGCATCAGGTGTTCGTACACGGTCAGGTCCGGGTAGTGCGCCCCGGTGTCCAGTACGGCCGCGATCCGGGACCTGGTCCGTGCCTCGTCCGCGCCGACCGGCGCGCCGGCGAACTCCACCGTTCCCGTACTCGGCCGCTCCCGCCCCCCGGCCAGGCGCAGCAGCGTCGACTTGCCCGAACCGTTGTCCCCCACGAGTGCCACACACTCACCAGGCGCCACATCCAGCGTCACCGACCGCAGCACGGTCTGCTCCCCGTACCGCCGCCCCACCCCCACCAGCCGAAGCAGCGCCGCCCCCGCCGTTGCTCCCGTCCCCGCCCCGGTCTCCGTCATCCACCCACCGTATGCGGGCGGCCCGCGGCGCCAGCGGGTGGGCGGCGGAGGGGAGTTGAGCGGTGGGGGAGCGGCCTGCGCCCGGTGGGCGGGGGCGGTGTGCGTCCGGTGGACGGGGAGGGCGCCGGTCGGGGAGCGGCGTCCGCGGTGCTGAGAAGGCGCCGCATACCCCGTACGGGCGGTGGCCAATCCGGTACGGCCGACATGGGGCCGCTGCGCCGGCCCCGGGGGCGGTGCAATCGGCCGGTGGGGCAGCGGCCGGTGGGGCGGATGGTTTGCGCCGTACGGGCTGCGCGTACGGGTGAAGGTCAGCGAGCGGCCGGCGGAAGGCCGTGGCGGCGACGGTACGGCGAACCGGGCGGGCGATGCTCAGTGGTGCGGCCCGCGCCCGCGCGCGTACGGGCTGCCCGCGACCGGCCCCCGTTCCGCGACCGGCCTCGATCCCGATCCCGTACCTGATCCCGTACCCGCACCCGATCCCGTACCCGATCGCGTACCCGACCCCGATCCCAATCCGTGTGCCACCGTCCCGACCTCGCCCGCGCCACCGCCCCGACCTCGATCTGGAGACCTCGTATGGCCACGTTGACCGTCTGGAAGTTCGACACCCCGCAGGGCGCCGCAGATGCCGAAAGCACGCTGCTCCAGCTCCAGAAACAAGAGTTGATCAAGGTCCTGGACGCGGCCGTCGCCGCCTGGCCGGAGGGGGAGAAGAAGCCGAAGACCCGGCAACTGCACGACCTCACCGGTCTCGGCGCGCTCTCCGGCACCTTCTGGGGCATGCTCTTCGGCCTCATCTTCTTCATGCCGCTGTTGGGGGCCGCGGTCGGCGCCGCGGCCGGCGCGCTGGGCGGGCGGATGGCCGACGTCGGCATCGACGACGACTTCATCGATTCGGTGAAGAGCCAGGTCACCCCCGGTACGTCGGCGCTCTTCCTGCTCTCCCAGGACGCGGTGGTCGAACGCGTCCGGGCCGCCTTCCCCAGCGGCCACGCCCAGCTCATCGAGTCCAATCTGAACGCGGAACAGGAGGCCAAGCTGCGCGAGGTCTTCGCGGAGTAGCCGGAGCCGCGGGCCGGCGCGCGCCACCCCACCGGACCGGTGCCCGACCGAACCGCACCACCGGCCGGCGCGACCTCAGCCCCGGACAGCCCCCCACCACAACCACACCCCTCAGCCACCGAAATGGGCCCTCACCACCACAACCGCCCCGCAACTGAGCCGCCGAAGTCGGCCCTCACCGGCGGGCCGGTGTGAGGGCCGTCCGCAGCGGGCAGGCGTCCGCCGGCTGCGCCGCGGGCCACGCCGCCGGGGGCCGCGCCTGTGGTGGTGCGCTGCGCTGCGCGGGGACGACCTCCGCGCGCGGGCCGTGCGCTGCGGACACCGCGTACGGAGCGACCTCCGCGCGGCGGGAAGGACCCGCGGGTTCGAGCTCGGGGGCCAGTTCGGTCCACCAGTCGGCGCCGTCCTCCAGATAGCGCAGCAGGATGCCCTCGCGCAGCGCCCACGGGCACAGGACCAGCGACTCCACCCCGCTGAGCTTCATCGCCGTGTGGCCGATGATGGCGCCGGCCAGGCTCTGCCGGGCGCGGGGCTTGGTGATGCCGGGCAGCTCGGCGCGCTGGTCGGTGGGGAGCGCCGCCAACTGGTCGATCGCGGCGCGGAGATCGCGGCGGTGCAGCACGCGGTGGGCGAACGGGCCGCGCCGCCCGGGCGCCGCCCCGCACAACCGCGCCAACTGCTGGAACGTGCGCGAGGTGGCGACCGAAGTGTGCGGGTTCTCCCAGCGGACGCGGGCCGCGGCGTCGCGCAACTGGTGTCGTACGGCGCGGCGCAGGGCGACGGTCTCGGCCGCCGGCGGGGGATCGGCCGTGGTGAAGAACTCGTTGGTGAGGCGATTGGCGCCGAGCGGCAGGGACACCGCGAACTCCGGCAGCCGCCCCCGCCCGAAGGCCAGGTCGAACGACCCGCCGCCGATGTCGAAGACGGACAGCGGACCGGACCGCCACCCCATCCAGCGCCGGGCCCCGAGGAACGTGAGCTGGACCTCCAACTCGCCCGGCAGCACCCGCAGCGCCAGCCCCGTCCGGTCCCGCACCGTGCGCAGCACGTCCGCCCGGTCGGGCGCGTCACGCACCACGGCGGTGGCGAACGCCAACGGTCGCGGGGCGCCCCACCGCTCGGCCACGTCGACGGCCTCCGACACTGCCGCCACCAGCCGTTCGGTGGCCGCGGCCCCGAGCCGGCCGTCCTCCGCCACCTGCTCGGACAGGCGCAGCTTCCACTTCGCGGTGTGCACCGGCAACGGTGCACCGTCCCGCGCATCGCTCACGGCCAGCCGGACCGCGTTCGACCCGACGTCAATCAGGCTTAACCTCATGGCCATCCAATACCCCCCGTATGGACATGAGATGCGGGAGGAGTGTGGAAACGGTCGCCATGGGTCCGGTTCCTCCCGCTAAACGGCGTGAACCACACCGCAGTACGCAGGCCCCGCCCCCATTGTCGCCCCGACCCGCCACACGCCGCGCGGCCCGACCGCCGCGGATTCCGGCCGTCCGCACGACCGCCTCGGCTCGGTACGGCTGAGTCGGCGCGACTGGTTTCCGCGCGCCCCGACGCGGGCCCGCGGCCGACCCGCCGGCCCGCATTGTCAGTGGCATCAGGTATCACTGAGTGCAGTGGAGGCGTCGCGATGGGCGACGGCGTGGGCGGCGGAGCCGGAGGGGGCGAGGCGCGATGGAACAGCCGGTGTTCATCGTGGGCGAGGGGCTACAGGCGCTTGAGGTGGCCGAGTTCGACACGGAGGAGGAGTTCCAGGAACTCCTTGCGCGCCACCCCCGCGTGCTGGACTTCGGCACCCTCGCCGACGGCCGCCCGCTGCGCCTGTCCCTGGTCGCCCGCGAGATGGGCGTCCCGACCAGCGCCGAAAGCGCCGCGTCCTACTGGCTCGACCACCTCTTCGTCGACGCCGACGCGGTGCCGACCCTGGTGGAGGTCAAGCGCGCCACCGATTCCCGCATCCGCCGCGAGGTCGTGGGCCAGATGCTCGACTACGCGGCGAACGGCTCCCGGTACTGGCCGGCGGCCCTGCTGCAACGCTCCTTCGAGGAGACCTGCCGCACCGACGGCCGCCCACTGCCGCAGGCGTACGAGGAGTTGCTCGACGGGCGGACCGCAGAGGACTTCTGGGCCGCGGTGGAAGAACGGCTGGCCGCTGGGCAGATGAGGCTGCTCTTCGTCGCCGACCGCATTCCGCTGGAACTCCGCGCGATCGTCGAGTTCCTCAACGGCCACCTGCGCCACACGGACGTGTACGCCGTGGAGCTCACCCAGTACCGGGGCGCGGGCGCGCTGAAGGTGCTGGTGCCCCGGGTGTACGGGGAGGTGGCAATGGCCGCGAAGACCGCGATGGGCCAGCAGCGCACGGTGCGCAGGACGACCCGCGCGGAGCTCGATGACGCACTCGCCGCCCGCTGCACCCCCGAGGCGCGGCACGTCGCCGACCAGTTGCTGGCGCACGCCGAGACGCACGGCAAGCTGCGGGGTGGCACGGGCCAGTACCCCAGCATGAAGCTGCACTACCGGACGGCCGCCGGCAACTGGGTGCCCATCGGCATCCTGTCCGTACTGGAGACGCCCGGGCGCGAGGAGTTCACCTTCAGCCTGGGCTCGATCGCCACCCGCTTCGGCACCGAAACGACGACGGAGTTCGCCACCGCCCTCCCACCCGTCGAGGGCCTGGACCGACGCCTGGCCGAACTCCGCACCGCCGGCTACAACGGCTGGCCAACGGTCACCCTGCAAGCCATAGCGACCGAACCGGGCGCCACCGAAGCGATCCTGACCGCCGTCGAACGCCTTCTGCGCGCGGATGATGAGGCGCTACCCGCGCCGGCTGCCGGGGCGGGGCCACTTCGCGGGTGATGGTGGTGGGGCGTGCGCCTCCGCGTGCGATGCAGCACGTGGTAGGAGAACGTTTACGCTGCTGATCACGCGGCAGCAACTGCCGCCCGCAACCGCCGGCACCGTAGCCGGTTTCGACCACTTCGCTGCGTCACGCTCCCCCACTCGATAGGTTCGTCCCATGCCCGGTCGTCTCTTGGAACTGCACGTCGAGAACTTCCGCAGCCTGCGTGATGTGACCATCCCGCTCGGCCCGCTGACCGTACTCGTGGGCCCCAACGGGGTCGGCAAGTCCAACGTGTTGAAGGTCTTCGACTTCCTGGCGGCGATCATCCGTACGGACCTGCGGCCCGCACTGGAGGAGCGGGGCGGCTTCGACGAAGTGGCCTTTTGGGGTGGGGAAAAGCCTCCGACATCTCTGACTATCCAGCTCAAGGCGAACTGGACGACGCACGCGAGTCTCAATGCGCCCGACGAGTACGCCCTCAGCATTCGGC
>NZ_JBEHZD010000378.1:0-7995 GCF_040240285.1 Streptomyces sp. HSW2009
GTACGCGACGTCGAGCGCGCGGGCGTGGCCGCGCGCGGGGCCCTGCACGGAGACCGGGACGCGCAGCGCCTTGCCGGCCGGGGCGGTGCCGTCCAGGCCGAGCGCCGGCGCGAACCGCACCACGCTCACCGGCAGCTTGGCCGCGGCGGCGGTCCGCTGCGAGGCGAAGGTCCAGGAGGCGGTCACGGTGGTGGCGGCGCCGCGCTGCCCGGTGCGCCGCACAGTGGCCGTGACCCGGTAGTTCGCCCGCCCGGTCGGCACGTCGAAGGTGGCCTTGCCGGGCTCGCCGGTCACCGTCTTCACCTTCTGCCCGTTGCGGTACAGGGTGGTCGACGCCGTGTCGTACGGCTGGTCGAAGGGCTGGTGGCCGTCGCCGTCGGCGAGCAGCGGTACGTCGACGGCGATGCGGTTGCCGGTGCGGGTGACGCCGGGGGAGCCGTCGAGCTTCGGGCCGAAGACGCCGTTGTCGAAGGTGTGCGTGAAGGAGCGGCCCAGGCGCGGGGAGACGTTCCTGACCTCGTACCAGGACGAGGGGCCCTCTTCCTCGGTGCGCGGGTTGGTGTAGCCGATGTTGTACTTCCCGCGCTGCGGGCTGAAGAGGAAGCTGACGGTGCCGGGGGCGGGCATCGCGGCGACGTAGGAGCCGGCGGTGTCGCGGGTGCTCGGCGTGACGTCGAGCACGGCCATGCCGTCGCTGCCGGGGTGGGCCGCGCCGCGGAACTTCACCTCGGCCAGGTCCTTGTCGGCCGGGTGCCGGACCAGGCCGGTCAGCGCGCGGTCGCCGGTGCTGGCGTCGCCGAGCGCGTAGCGGTGCTGCTTGCCGTGCCAGTACACGTCGTACCAGCGCTGGACCGAACCGGCCTCGGCCGCTGGGCCGCGGTGCGCCACGCGCAGCGTCGGGGTGGCGACGATCACATTGGCGTAGCGGGTGGCGCCGTCGTGCTTGGCCGCGACGAACATCGTGCCGCTGACGTGCTGGGCCGAGTCGTCCTGGGGCCGCACGTCGACCGGCTTGGTGGTGCGCGAGTCGATCGTCAGGGAGGTGTCGCGGTCCAGGTCGAGCCGCGGCTGCACCACCCAGTCGGTGCCCTCTTCATTGGTCTTGCCGTTCAGCATGGAGGAGAGCAGGTAGCGGCCCTTCGGCAGCCGTACGGTGGTGGTGCCCGAGGTGTCGGTGGGGCCCAGGACCTCGGTCTTCCCCTCCCCGGCGAACTCGGTGATCTGGGTCTTGTACCGCGGCGCGACCTGCCCGTCGCGGCCGAGGTGGTGGATGGTGAGCGTGTACGTCGGCGTGGCCGCCGCTGCGGTGCCGGGGCCGGAGTGCGGGCCGCCGGTGGCCGAGGCGTTCCAGGTGGGCAGGGTGCTGCCGACGACGGCGACGGCCACGGCGAGGGCGCGCAGGGCGGTCCGGCGCGGCGGCCGGGACGACGAGGAAGTAGTCATGATCAGCACTGCGCGTTGGCGCACCACAGTTCCCGTGACCTGCGTCACTCGCCCCCGGGCAGGGTGGGGGGTGTGGCGCAGGTCACCGGAACCCGGGCGTTGCGGAGGGCAGTGCTCCATGTGGAATCACTCATGAGAAACCGCTTCCGAAGCGGAGACCGCGACGCCCTGGGGGAGCTGTACGACGAGCACGCCCAGGTGCTCTACCGGTACGCGCTGCGCGTCACCGGCGATTGGGCGGAGGCCGAGGACGTCGTGTCCGCGACCTTCCTTGAGGCGTGGCGCGGCCGGGAGAAGCTGCGGCCGGGCGAGGAGAACCTGCGCCCGTGGCTGCTCGGCATCGCGACCAACATCATGCGGCGCAACGCCAGGGCCCGCCGCCGGCGGGACGTGGCGCTGGCCCGCGTGCCGGAGCGCGGCTCGGTCCCCGACTTCGTCGACGACCTGGTCACGCACCTCGCGGACACCGAGCAACTGCGGGTGGCCCGCGCCGCACTGGCCCGGCTGCGCCGCCGTGACCGCGAGGTCTTCACGCTGGTGGTCTGGGCCGGCCTGGACTACGCGGCGGCTGCCGAGGTGCTGGGCGTGCCGGTCGGCACCGTCAGGTCGCGGCTGTCCCGGGCCCGCGGCCGGCTGCGCGAACTCGCCACCGCGGAGACCAGGGCCGGCCGGGGCGCGTCTCCGGCGGCGACGGCGACCGGCTCGGCGGGCCCCGCTGGCCCGACTGGTCCCGCTGGCCTCGCCGGCCCCGCCGGATCGACCGGCCCGGCTGGTCCTGCGCGCCCCACCGGCCCCACTGGCCCTACTCGCCCCACCGGCCCGGGAGCCCCGCCGGCCGCCAGGTCCGGGCCCGCCGGGTCAGGCCCCGCCGCGGCCTCGTCCGCCGGCCGGCCCGCGCCCGCCGGATATGCCCCGCAGTCGCCGGCCGCCGCGCGCCCCGTGACCGCATGGCCGACGCTCACCGCCGGCCCCGGCTCCCCGGCCGGCCCCGGCCGCACCCCCGACACCACCCTGCCCGGCCGCTTCTCCGCGGCCCCGCTCACCCAGGAGAACCTCGGATGAACCTCGCCCCGCGGCGCAGCCCGTCGAACGCGACCGAGCAGACCGAGCGCCAGGCGCTGACCGAACTGCTGCCCCCGCCGAACGTCCCCGACCTCCACCCCGAGCGCGAGCAACTGCTCAAGCACACCGTGCTGCGGGAGGCCGCGCTCGCCGAACCGACGCCGAGCCGCAGCGCCCGCGCCGCCCGTACGCCGCGCCAGCGCCGACTGCTGGTACGGGTGCTGGCGCCGGCCCTGGCCTGCTCCGTCGTCGCCGGCGGCGTGCTGGCGGCCAACCTCATGACCGACTCCGAGCCGAGCACCACCGCGACCCCGGCCCCGGCCCCGGTCCAGGCGGCGCCGGCCACCCAGCTCCTGAACCGCGTCGCCCTCGCCGCCGCCGAGGGCGAGCAGCCGCAGGTCAAGGGCGACCAGTTCGTGTACGTGGAGAGCAAGGTGGCCTACGCCGGGCAGAGCGCCGACGGCGGCGCCGTGACCCTGCCGGCCGCCCACCGCCGGCAGGTGTGGCTGTCCGCCGACGGCAGCCGTACGGGCCTGCTGCGCGAGGCGGGCAAGCCCGACAGCCAGCTCGGCGCCGACGCGCCGGTGTACACGATCGAGCGCCCCGGGGCCACGCCGAAGCCCAGCGCCTCCGGGTCCGGGCCCTCGATCAGCAACCCCACCCATACGTACGTCGCTGGGCTGCCCACCGACCCCGATGCGCTGCTCGACCTGATCCGCAAGGCGAGCCACGGCCAGGGGCAGAGCGCTGACCAGCGGGCCTTCACCGCCATCGGCGACCTGCTGATGGAGACCTGGGCGCCGCCGAAGGTCAGCGCCGCGCTCTACCGGGCCGCGGCGAAGATCCCCGGGGTCACCGTGGTGCAGTCGGCGCAGGACGCGGCCGGCCGGGAGGGCGTGGCCGTGGCCCGTACGACACACGGCCAGCAGACCCAGTGGATCTTCGACCGGGACAGCCACGCGTTCCTCGGCGAGCGCACGGTGCTGACCGAGGCCGGCGACGCGGGCCCGGCCGGCACCGTCGTCGGCAGCTCCGCGATCCTCACCAAGGCCGCCGTCGACCGGGCGGGCGCAGCACCCCGCCGCTGACCCGTTCGGGGGCGCACCCGGGGGCCGTACGAAGGAGACGCCCCCGGGGCCGGCCGCCGGGGCTCGTACGGGGGCGGGCCGGAGCACAGCCGCCAGGCTCGTACGACATGCGTGCCCGCGGTCGGTCACCAGGCTCGTACGACATGCGCACCCGCGGCCAGCCGCCAGGCTCGTACAGCAGGCGTACTCGAAGGCCCGTCACCTGCGCCCGTACGGGGCGTGCACGGGCCCGGGCCCGGGGCCCGGCTAACCTCGTGCACATGAGCGACGTGCGTGATGCCCTCCTGGAGCAGATCAAGAACAAGGCCGTGGTGCACGGCAAGGTGACCCTTTCGTCCGGTCTTGAGGCCGATTTCTACATCGACCTGCGCCGGATCACCCTGGATGGCGAGGCTGCACCGCTGGCCGGTCAGGTCATGCTCGACCTGACCGCCGACCTGGAGTACGACGCCGTCGGCGGGCTGACGCTCGGCGCCGATCCGGTCGCGACGTCGATGATGCACGCCGCCGCCGCGCGGGGCCGTCGGCTCGACTCCTTCGTGGTCCGCAAGGCCAACAAGGCGCACGGCCTCCAGCGCCGCATCGAGGGCCCGGACATCAAGGGCCGCCGGGTGCTGATCGTGGAGGACACCTCGACGACGGGCGGTTCGCCGCTGACGGCGGTCGAGGCGGCGCGCGAGGCGGGTGCCGACGTGGTGGCCGTGGCGGTCATCGTGGAGCGCGGCGCCGCGCCCGCGATCGAGGCCGCGGGACTGCCGTACTACCAGGCGTACGGACTTGCCGACCTTGACCTCGGCTGACCGTAAACGATCACTTGACCTGCGGTTTTCTTAACGGTGGGGGCTGTTTCACGTGAAACAGCCCCCACCGTTCACGCATCTCGGTGGGGCCGGGTCGCACGCCGTGTGGGGGAGCCGCACGCGTCTGGAAGGATGGGGGGCGACGATGACGTCGCCCCCTAGGTCAGGGCCTCACTACGCAATCCGGCACTTCACAAGGAGCGGACCCATGCCCATCGCAACCCCCGAGGTCTACAACGAGATGCTCGACCGGGCGAAGGCAGGCAAGTTCGCCTACCCGGCAATCAATGTGACCTCGACGCAGACTCTGCACGCGGCGCTGCGTGGCTTTGCCGAGGCCGAGAGCGACGGCATCATCCAGGTCTCCACCGGCGGTGCGGAGTTCCTGGGTGGTCAGTACAGCAAGGACATGGTCTCCGGCGCGGTGGCGCTGGCCGAGTTCGCGCACGTGGTGGCCAAGAAGTACCCGGTCAACATCGCGCTGCACACCGACCACTGCCCCAAGGACAAGCTCGACGGCTTCGTCCGCCCGCTGATCGCCCTCTCCCAGGAGCGGGTGGCCGCCGGCCAGAACCCGCTCTTCCAGTCCCACATGTGGGACGGTTCGGCCGAGAAGCTCGACGACAACCTGGCCATCGCCAAGGAGCTGCTCGCCGAGGCCGTCAAGGCGAAGATCATCCTTGAGGTCGAGATCACCCCGACCGGCGGCGAGGAGGACGGCGTCTCGCACGAGATCAACGACGAGCTGTACACCTCCGTCGCCGACGTGGAGAAGACCGCCGAGGCGCTGGGCCTGGGCGAGAACGGCCGCTACCTGCTGGCCGCCTCGTTCGGCAACGTGCACGGCGTCTACAAGCCGGGCAACGTCGTCCTCCGCCCCGAGCTGCTCCGCGACCTCCAGGACGGCCTGGCCGCCAGCTCCGGCAAGGCCGACCCGTTCGACTTCGTCTTCCACGGCGGCTCCGGCTCGACCGAGGACGAGATCCGCGTCGCGCTGGGCAACGGCGTCGTCAAGATGAACCTCGACACCGACACCCAGTACGCCTTCACCCGCCCGATCGTGGACCACGCGTTCCGCAACTACGACGGCGTCCTGAAGGTCGACGGCGAGGTCGGCAACAAGAAGGTCTACGACCCGCGGAGCTGGGGCAAGCTCGCCGAGGCCGGCATGGCCGCCCGCGTCACCAAGGCGTGCGCCGACCTGCGCGCCACCGGCACGAAGCTGAAGTAGTTCGGAGCGGTCCGGGGCGGCCGGGGTTGGTCCGGAGCGCTCCGGACCGGCCCGGCAGTCCGGACCGGCCCGGGTCTGCCCGGGTCGGCCCGTACGTCGGGCGGGTCGCGGCACTGCCCCCGCGATCTGCTCGACGGCCCGCGCCGGCCCTGCCTCCGGCGCCGCGTCAGCGGCACCACGCCCGAAAGCCCGCCACCTCCCGCACGGCCCGTCCGTGCGCGCCGGTGGCGGGCTTTTCGGCGTACGGGGCGGGGTGTACGGGTGCGGGGTGGCCCGGGCGGTCCCAGCGGGGTTTCGGGTGGCCCGGTGGCGTCGAGGCGCGGAGGATCGAAGACATGACGGATCGCCCGGACCCCGTCGACCCGGAGCACGCGCCGGTCCCACCGGCCGACCGGGTGGACGCGGCTGCGGATACGCATATGGCTGCGGATACGGCTGCGGCCCCGGCCGGCGACGGGGCAGCGAGGCCCGCCGGCGACGGGGCGGACGGCGGCGGGCCGGGCGGGAGTGCCGGGAGTGCCGGGGGAGTCGCCGGTGAGTCCGCCGGGAGCGTGCGGATGGGCACGACCACCGGGCGGCTGGTGCTGCTGACCACCGTGCTCGGCTCCGCGATGGCGCTGCTCGACAGCACCGTGGTCAATGTCGCGCTGCCCAAGATCGGCGAGGATCTCGGCGCTGACCTGGGCGGACTCCAGTGGACCGTCAATGCGTACATGCTCACCCTGGCCGCGCTGATCCTGCTCGGCGGGGCGCTGGGCGACCGGTTCGGGCGGCGCCGGGTGTTCGTGATCGGCGTGGTCTGGTTCGCGGTGGCCTCGCTGCTGTGCGGGCTCGCGCCGAACGCGGCGGTGCTGATCGGCGCGCGGGCCCTGCAAGGCGTCGGCGGGGCACTGCTCACGCCGGGATCGCTGGCGCTCATCCAGTCCGCGTTCTGGCCCGAACACCGGGCCCGTGCGGTCGGCGCCTGGTCGGGCCTCGGCGGCGTGGGCGCGGCGGTCGGCCCGTTCCTGGGCGGCTGGCTGGTGGACGGCCCCGGCTGGCGCTGGGTGTTCCTGCTCAACGTGCCGCTGGCCGCGGTCTGCGTGCCCGTGGCGCTGCGGTACGTGCCGGAGTCGCGGGACCCGCAGGCCGGCGGCCGGTTCGACGTGGCAGGCGCCGTGCTCGGCGCGGTGGCGCTCGGCGCCGTCACGTACGCCCTGATCGCGGCCCCGGACGCGGGCGCCTCGCCGCTGGTGATCGGCGCGGCCGTGGGCGGGCTGCTGGTCGCCGGCGCCTTCTGCTACCTGGAGCTGCACCGGGCGCACCCGATGCTGCCGCCCGACCTGTTCGCCAGCCGCCAGTTCACCGCGATCAACCTGGTGACGCTGTGCGTGTACGCGGCCTTCGGCGGCTTCTTCTTCCTGTCGGTGGTGCAGCTCCAGGTGGTGGCGGGCTACTCGGCGCTCGCGGCCGGGGCCGCGCTGCTGCCGACGACGGTGCTGATGCTGCTGTTCTCGGCCCGCTCCGGCGAACTGGCCCAGCGCACCGGACCCAGACTGCCGCTCACCATCGGGCCACTCCTCTGCGCGGCCGGCATGCTGCTGATGCTGCGGGTGCACGCCGATCCGGTGTACTGGCGCGACGTGCTGCCCGCGCTCATGGTGCTCGGCGCGGGCATGGTGACGCTGGTCGCGCCGCTCACGGCCACCGTGCTCGCCTCGGTCGACGTCGGCCGGGCCGGCCTGGCCAGCGGCATCAACAACGCGGCGGCCCGGGCCGCGGGCCTGATCGCGGTGGCCGCGCTGCCGCTGCTCGCCGGCATGGGCCCGGACGCGTACCGCTCGGCCGGCGCGTTCGACGACGCCTTCCGGCTGGCGATGCTCTGGTGCGCCGGCGTGCTGCTGCTCGGCTCGGTCCTGGCCTGGGCCACGGTCCGCAGCGACTCCCTGGCCCACCCGCCGAACGACCCACAGGCCGAACCCAGCCACCCCGAATGCGCCCACCACTGCGGCCTCACGGCGCCCCCACTGGACCCGGGCGAACCCCCGGGGCCGCCGGACCGACCAGCCCCGTCGACCTGACCGGCCCGCCGGGCCCCGCTGAGCCCGCCGGGCCCCGCTGAGCCCGCCGAGCCCCGCTGAGCCCGCCGAGCTCCACCTGGGCCGCTTCCCCAGCCACCCTGGGCCACTTCCCCCCCTGGACCACTAGGCGGGCAAATGCGGCCATACCTCCGCACCCCGCGGCCGTGCCCGGCGGACCCCCGTCACCAGGGCCGATGCGGAGCCCCGTCACCAGGACGGACGCGGGGGGGGGGCGCCGGGGCCCGCGGCCCCCCCGCACTCGGAAGAGCAGGATTACTAAGAAATAAATATAAAATAAATCCGTCCCGGAA
>NZ_JBEHZD010000379.1:0-7986 GCF_040240285.1 Streptomyces sp. HSW2009
ACGACCCCGGTGGGGGGCGGGGCGGGGCGGCGCCCCGCCCACTGCCGATGTCGCCCGCTCGCCGCCCGACCGCCCATCTGCCGCCCGCCGCTCGGCCACCCGCGCCGCGTACCGAGACTCGGTGAAATGGCCGGCGGACTTCCCCGGCCTCCCCGCCCCGCGCGCTAGCGGGCTGCGCGCACCCTGAGCCCGCGCGGTGTGGCGTGGAAGCCGGCGGCCTCCAGTACCGCACCGAACGGGGAGGACAGCGCCGCCGCCCCGTTGATCCGCTCGACCGTGAGGGTGCCGAGCGCGCCCTCCTGGGCCGACTTGGCCAGCGCTTCGAACGCGGCCACCAGCCGCGGATCATCGAGGGCCGGCCGGCCCGTGGACGGTGCGGACGCCGTGGGGAACGGCGCGGACCCGGTGGGTATCGCGGTGCCGCTGCGCTCGGGGGACGGTGGTAGCTCCCCGGTCGTCGCGGGCCAGACCAGGAGCGTCTTGCCGCCGCGCTCCACGTAGAGCAGCAGGTCTCCGTCGACCAGCACCACCAGCGCACCCGCCTTGCGCCCCGGCTTGTGCGTGGCGCCCGGTGGCGGCTCGGGCCAGCCGAGCGCGGCACCGTAGGCGTTCGCGGGATCGGCCGCCGCCAGCACCGTCGCCCGGGTGGCAGCCGTACGGGGCCGCGCGCCGTGCCCCGCTCCGTACTGCTGGTCGTGGCCCGTGCCGTACTCCGCAGTCGGTGCGAACGGGTCGGTGGCGGCGGCCGGGGTGGCGAAGGCGGTGCCTTGCGCGCGCTCGCGCGCCGAACCGACCGCACGCAGCCGGTCCACGGCCCCGTCCATCGCGAACTGCGCCGCACCGAGCCCCTCCACGACATAGCCGCGCCGGGCCTGGCCGCTCTCCTCGAAGGCGGCCAACACCCGGTACGCGGCGGCGAACCCGCCCTCCACGCCCTCGGCCGCCACCGCGCCGCGCGTCACCACGCCGTGCCGGTCGAGCAGCGTGCTGGCCAGTGCATGGGCCCGGTGCGTGGGATCGGTGACGCGCGCGGGCAGCAGCGACCAACGGCCCGCCACGGTGGGCGGACCGCCCAGGCCGGCGGCGGGGCGCGCCACCCTGCCGTAACCCCGTGGGCCGGCCAGCGCCCCGTACCTGCCGCGGGGCACGGCGCGCTTGGCCCGGTGCGCGGTCGCCCCCGCCGTACGCCCCGAACCGAGCAGGGCGCGCAGCGGGGCGACGGTGTCGTTGGTGATCCGGCCCGACCAGGCCAGGTCCCACACCGCGTCCACGATCTCAGCCTCCGCGCCGGGGGCTGCCGCCGTGAGCCCGGCCGCCCTGACCTGGTCCGCGATCTGCCGGAAGAACAGCCCGTACCCGCCGGCGAGCGCGGTGAGCACCGCCTCGTGCACCGGGGACAGCTCCAGCGGGCGGGGCTCGGGGAGCAGCAGCGGAGCGGCGTCCGCCAGATACAGCGTGACCCAGCCGTCCTTGCCGGGCAGCGCCCCCGCGCCCGCCCACACGACCTCGCCGGACACGGTCAACTCGTCCAACAGGGCCGGGGAGTACTGCGCCACCCGGGACGGCAGCACCAGCTTCTCCAGCGCGGAAGCGGGCACCGCGGCCCCCTGCAACTGCTCGACGGCCCGCACCAGTCCGTCCACGCCGCGCAACCCGGAGCCGCCCACCTGCTGCCACTGCGGCAAGAACGCCGCGAGGGCGGCCGGCGCCACCGGCTCCACCTCCTGCCGCAGCGCGGCCAGGGAACGCCGCCGCAACCTGCGCAGCACCGCCGTGTCACACCACTCCTGGCCCACGCCCGCGGGGTGGAACTCGCCCTGGACCACCCGGTTGTCGGCGGCGAGCCGGTGCAGCGCGCCGTCGGCGACGGCCGTGCCGAGGCCGAAGCGACCGGCGGCAGCCGTCGAGGTGAACGGGCCGTGCGTGCGCGCGTACCGCGCGAGGAGGTCGCCCAGCGGATCGCGCACCGGCTCGGTGAACGCCTCCGGGACGCCGACGGGCAGCGCCGTGCCCAGCGCGTCCCGCAGCCGCCCCGCGTCCTCCACGGCGGCCCAGTGCTCCCGCCCCGCGATCCGCACCCGAATGGCGCGCCTGGCCGCCTCCAACCGGCGCGGCCACGGGGGCTCCGCGCCCCGCTCCGACAACTCCTCGTCGGTGAGCGGGCCCAGGACGCGCAGCGCGTCGGCCACCGCCTCCACGTCCTTGATGCGACGGTCATCGGTGCGCCACGACAGCTCGCGCTCCAGCTCGGCCAGCACCTCCGCGTCCAGCAGCTCGCGCAACTCGGCCTGGCCGAGCAGTTCGGCCAACAGGCGCGAGTCCAACGAGAGCGCGGCGGCCCTGCGCTCGGCGAGCGGGGAGTCCCCCTCGTACAGGAACTGCGCCACGTAGCCGAAGAGCAGCGAGCGCGCGAAGGGCGACGGCTCCGGCGTCGTCACCTCCACCAGTCGCACCCGGCGGGCCTCGATGTCGCCCATCAGCTCGGTCAGGCCGGGTACGTCGAAGACGTCCTGGAGGCACTCGCGCACGGCCTCAAGGACGATCGGGAACGAACCGAACTCGCTGGCCACCTGGAGCAGTTGGGAAGCGCGCTGGCGCTGCTGCCACAAGGGGGTGCGCTTGCCGGGGCTGCGCCGCGGCAGCAGCAGCGCACGGGCCGCGCACTCGCGGAAGCGGGCGGCGAACAGCGCCGACCCGCCCACCTCGTCGGTGACCACCTGGGCCACGTCGCCCTGGTCGAAGGTGACGTCGGCCGCGCCGACGGGCGCCTGCTCGGCGTCGAAGGCCGTGCCGTGGTCGGCCGCGGGGCGCGCGCCAGGGGCCGGTGCGCCGGCACCCTGGTCCGCCGGCCCGGGCACGTCGAGCAGGTCGAGACCGAGGAGGTCGGCGTCCGGCAGCCGCAGCACGATGCCGTCGTCGGCGTGCATCACCTGGGCGTCCATCCCGTACCGCTCGGACAGTCGGGCACCGAGCGCCAGCGCCCACGGGGCGTGCACCTGGGCGCCGAACGGAGAGTGCACCACCACGCGCCAGTCGCCCAACTCGTCCCGGAACCGCTCGACCACGATCGTGCGGTCATCGGGGACGTGGCCGCAGGCCGCGCGCTGCTCCGCCAGGTAGGCCAGCACGTTCTCCGCCGCCCAGCGGTCCAGGCCGGCCGCGGTCAGCCGGGCGTGCGCGGCCTGTGGCTGCTGCGCGCCCACCTCGCGCAGGAAGGCCCCCAGCGCGCGGCCCAGCTCCAGCGGGCGCCCCAACTGGTCGCCCTTCCAGAACGGCAGCCGCCCCGGCACCCCGGGCGCGGGCGTCACCAGCACCCGGTCGCGCGTGATGTCCTCGATCCGCCACGAGGTGGTGCCCAGGGTGAACACGTCGCCCACCCGCGACTCGTACACCATCTCCTCGTCCAGCTCGCCGACCCGGCGCCCACCGGACCGGCCGCCCGCCCCACCGGAGGACTCGGAGCCGGCCAGGAACACGCCGAACAGGCCGCGGTCGGGGATCGTGCCGCCCGAGGTGACGGCCAGCCGCTGCGCCCCGGGGCGGCCGGTGACGGTGCCGGCGATCCGGTCCCACACCAGACGGGGCCGCAACTCGGCGAACGCGTCCGACGGATAGCGCCCGGCGAGCATGTCGAGCACCCCGGTGTACGCCGAATCGGGCAGCGTGGCGAACGGGGCGGCCCGGCGCACCACGGCCAACAGCTCGTCCACGTCCCAGGTGTCCATCGCCGCCATGGCCACCACCTGCTGGGCCAGCACGTCCAACGGGTTGGCCGGCACGCGCAGGGCCTCGATGGCGCCCGCGCGCATGCGCTCGGTGACCACCGCCGACTGCACCAGGTCGCCGCGGTACTTGGGGAAGACCACACCGGTGGAGACGGCCCCCACCTGGTGCCCGGCCCGGCCCACCCGCTGGAGGCCGGAGGCGACCGAGGGCGGCGACTCGACCTGCACCACCAGGTCGACCGCGCCCATGTCGATGCCGAGCTCCAGGCTTGAGGTCGCCACCACCGCCGGCAGCCGGCCCGCCTTCAGGTCCTCCTCGACCAGCGCCCGCTGCTCCTTGGAGACCGAGCCGTGGTGCGCACGGGCCAGCACCGGTGGCGCGCCCTTGGCCGCCCCCGCCTCGGCCATCACCTCCGCCGGCGCGTGGTGCTCGGGGAGCGCGGCCCCGGTGGCACGCTCGTACGCGATCTCGTTGAGCCGGTTGCACAGGCGCTCCGCCAGCCGGCGGGAGTTGGCGAACACGATGGTCGAACGGTGCGCCTGCACCAGGTCGACGATCCGCTCCTCCACGTGTGGCCAGATGGACGGCCGCTCGCCCGCCTGCCCCGGCCCCTCGCTCACCGGCGACCCGCCCAACTCGCCCAGGTCCTCCACCGGGACGACCACCGACAGGTCGAACTCCTTGCCGGACGGCGGCTGGACGATCTCCACGCGCCGGCCGGGCGAGAGATAGCGGGCCACTTCCTCCACCGGGCGCACCGTCGCGGACAGCCCGATCCGGCGGGCCGGTCTGACCCGGCCCGCGCCGTCTGCGCCCCGCACGGCGTCGAGCCGCTCCAGGGTGAGCGCCAGGTGCGCCCCGCGCTTGGTCCCGGCCACCGCGTGCACCTCGTCGAGGATCACCGTCTCGACGCCGGTCAGCGCCTCGCGCGCGGCGGAGGTCAGCATCAGGAACAGCGACTCGGGGGTGGTGATCAAGATGTCCGGCGGCCGGGTGGCCAGCGCGCGACGCTCGGCCGCCGGCGTGTCCCCGGACCGGATGCCCACCCGCACGTCGGGCTCGGGCAGGCCGCGCCGCACCGCCTCCTGCCGGATGCCGGTCAGCGGGCTGCGCAGATTGCGCTCCACGTCCACCGCGAGCGCCTTCAGCGGCGACACGTACAGCACCCGGCAGCGCTTCTTCGGCTCGGCCGGCGGGGGCGTGCTGGTGAGCCCGTCGATCGCGGCGAGGAAGGCGGCGAGCGTCTTGCCGGAGCCGGTCGGGGCGACCACCAGCACGTCCGAGCCCTCGCCGATGGCGCGCCAGGCACCGGACTGAGCCGCCGTCGGCGCCGTGAACGCCCCCGTGAACCAGCCGCGGGTGGCGGCCGAGAAGCCCTCAAGGCCGGTGGCACGGGTCGGGACGCCGCTCGGGGGACCGCCTCCCGTCGACTGATCGCTTCGCTCGTTCGTCGCCATGCCCCCATCGTGCACCGCACCACTGACAATGGGCCGGAGCACCAGGTCAGCGGGGGCTGAGGCGGTTTGCGCGGCGCGGCGGCCGGCAGCGCGGGGCGGGTTTCGCGCGCCTTGCACAATGGGGCCATGGGCGAACGGGAGCAGGCGCGGCACTGGCGTTACGCGGAGTTGCCCGGCGTCGACCTGCTCCGGGCCCGCTACATCCGGCACGCCTTCCCCCAGCACACCCATGACGGCTTCGTCCTGGGCGCGATCACCGGTGGGATCGAGGAGGTCCGACTGCCCGACGGGCTGGTACGGGTCGGGCCCGGCGGCGTCGTCATGATCAACCCCGATGTGGCGCACACGGCGCGCGCCGGCACCCCCGAGGGCTGGGCGTACCACGTGCTCTACGCGGACGCCGCCATGGTGGCCGACATCGCCGCCGAGACCCTGGGGGCGCGCGGGGTGGCCTGGTTCCGCGAATCGGTCGTCGAGGACCGTGCGGCGGCGCGGCTCATCATGGCGGTGCACCGGGCCGCCGAACGGGGCAACGCGCTGGCCGCCGACACGATGCTGCGCGCGACCGTCACCCGGCTGCTGCGCGGGTACGGCGGGGTGCACCCGCGCCGTACGGAGCGCGGGGCCGGGGCCGGGATCGCCGCCAGGGCCCGGGAGGTCCTGGAGTCCCGGATGGCCGCCCCGCCGACCCTCACGAGCCTCGCCACCGAACTCGGCACCAGTCCCTTCGCCCTGCTGCGCGCCTTCCGCACGGCGTACGGAATGCCCCCGCACGCGTGGCTGACCGACGCCCGGGTACGGCGCGCCCGCACCCTCCTGGAGGACGGCACGCCACCGGCCGAAACCGCCACCCTGGTCGGCTTCACGGACCAGCCGCACCTGGGGCGGCACTTCACCCGCATCGTCGGCGTCCCACCGGGCGCCTACCGCAGGGAGCGGTCGACGGCGCGCGGACGCACCTGATCGGAGCCGCAAGAACGTACAAGACCGGGCGGACCGGCTGCCCGTACGTTGCCGCCGTGGTCGAACGAACGGACGCCGGACAAGCGGCAGACGAACAGCAGTGGCGCCCCACGGGGCACGCGGAACAACCGGGCGCCGTGACGCGCGCCCCGGAGCGGTTGGGAGGGGGCGACGAGCAGCGAGAAGGCAGCGGCGGCGACGGGCTCCGGCCCCTGCCGGACGGCGCGCGCGGCGGGGCGGACCGGGGAGCCGGGCCCCCGCGCCCGTCGGACGGAGCACGGGGCGCGGTGGACGCGGCCGGGCGCACCCCGGCACCCCGGGCACCGGAACGGGCGCTGGAGGGGGCGCGGGAGGGAGAAGAGCTGGCGCCGCAGGACGGGGCGACGGAGCGGGCGGACGCGGAGACGCGGCACGCGCGCGCGGTTACGGAGCCACGGTGGGCACGGCGCCTCCTGCTACCTCGGTCGGTACCCGCGCGCGCAGGTACGGGGCGGGCAGGCCCGGGGACGGAGCGGGTGGCGGACGCGGACACGCGGCTTCGGGAGAACCGCTCCGGTGCCGGGGCGGGGCGCGCGGCCGTGGTGCGTGACGCACTCGGCGTGGGGGTCGCGGTCGGGCTGTCCGGGTTCGCCTTCGGCGTCACCTCGGCGGGCTCCGGGCTCAGCCTGTTGCAGACGTGTGCGCTGAGCCTGTTGGTGTTCACCGGGGCCTCCCAGTTCGCCCTGGTCGGGGCGCTCGCCGCGGGCGGGAACCCGTTCACCGCGGCGGCCGGGGCCTTCTTCCTCGGGGTGCGCAACGCCTTCTACGGACTACGGCTGTCGGAACTGCTGCGACTGCCCCGTGCCGTGCGTCCGCTGGCGGCGCATTGGGTCATCGACGAAACCTCCGTCGTCGCACTCGCCCAGCGCGACCGGGCTGCGGCCCGACTGGGCTTCGTCGTGACCGGGACCGCCCTGTTCGTCCTGTGGAACCTGACCACCCTGATCGGGGCGCTCGGCGCCTCCGCACTGGGCGACCCCGACGACTGGGGCCTGGACGCGGCGGGGCCCGCCGTCTTCCTCGCCCTGCTCGCCCCGATGCTCCGGGCCGCGGTGGAACGCGTGGTGGCGGCCCTCGGCGTCGTCCTCGTGCTGGCCTGCATACCCGTGCTGCCCGCCGGCGTACCGGTCCTCGTGGCCGCGCTCGCGGCGCCCCTCGTACTGGTCGTGGCGGGCCGCCGCCCCGCGTGGTTCCCGCCACCGGCCGGGGCCGGTTCCGCGGCGCCGACCGAGCACGGTGCGGGGGAGGGCCAGTGAGTACGTGGATCGCCATCGCCCTCACGGCCGCCGGCTGCTACCTGGTGAAACTGCTCGGACTCTCGGTCCCGTCGGGCGTCCTGGAGCGGCCGGCCGTCAAACGGCTCGCCGCCCTGCTCCCGGTCGCCCTGTTGGCCGCACTGATCGCACAACAGACGTTCAGCACGGGGCACGCCCTGACCGCCGACGCCCGTACGCTCGGACTCGCCGCCGCGGCGCTCGCCCTGCTGCTGCGCGCCCCGTTCCTGGTCGTGGTCGCATCGGCCGTGGCCGTCACGGCGCTGGTGCGCGCCGTGGGCGGCTGAAAGCGCGGCCACGGAGCCGGCCCCGGCTCCGTACGGGGCGGGCGGAACGTGCGCCGTACGCAGGGTGTCGTTGCCGCCGCCCGGAGGTGGCCCCTGCAGCAGCGGACGCCCGGCCATGCGGACGCTCCACGGGGCGCCCGCACCCGAGCCCCGGCCCGATCGTTGCCCCGTGCCCCGTGCCCCGTGCCCCGTGCCCCGTGCCCCGTGCCCCGTGCCCCGTGCCCCGTGCCCCGTGCCCCG
>NZ_JBEHZD010000038.1:0-28287 GCF_040240285.1 Streptomyces sp. HSW2009
CGCCCCCCCCGCCCCCCCCCCCCCGCCCCCCCCCACCCCCACCCCCCCCCCCCGCCCCCCCCCCCCGCCCCCGGGCCGGCGGCCCCGCTTCGGCCCTCTCCGGCCCCGCGGCGGGGCTGCGCCCGACCGTCGCGCCCTGCACCTGCTGCCCTGCTGCGCGACAGGCACGGCAGCTCGCCCAGAGCACGGGGTGACCCGCCGCGCCCGGCCTGGGCGATGGGGCCGCCGTACGGATACACCCCGACTCGTCCCAGCCCGGGGCCCGCACGGCTGGGACCGGGGCCGAGGTTGGGCCCGGGCACGCTCAGGTCATATGGCGGCCTCATCGAGCAGCACCCGGGCCAAGGCGTGCGGTGCGGAGAACATCGGCCAGTGTCCGGTGTCCAGTTCCACCCGGCGCCATGCGCCGCTGGCCAATGGCTCGACCGCGGCCGACGGCGGCTCGGGGCCGTCCAACAGGCACTTGAGGTACGTTCCGGGCAGCGCGCCGAGCGGGCCCGACAACCGGGCGGGCTCGGTCAACGAGCCACCCGGATGCGGCGTCGAACCGGACACGATCCGGTCGATCTGCTCCTCGGCCAGCCCCTCACCGACGTAGTCGGCCGCGGCCAGCGGCGGCCACCAGCCACCGGCATCGGCGATCACGGCCTCCACGGCCTGCTGCCGGCCACCCGACATGCCGGCGGTGAACGACACCCCGTCCTGGGGCACGTTGGAGTCGACGAACACCACCCGGGCCAGCCGCCCACCGATCCGCTCCGCGGCCTGCCCTACCGGGATGCCCGCGTAACTGTGGCCGACCAGCACGACATCGCGCAGGTCAAGGCGCTCCACCTGGTCGACGATGTCCGCCACGTGCGTCTGCTGCCCGGCCGCGACACCGCGCCTCTCGGCCAGACCCGACAACGTCAACGGATGCGCCCCGTGCCCCGCGGCCCGCAGCTCGGGCACCACCTCGCCCCACGCCCACGCCCCGAGCCAAGCCCCTGCGACCAGTACGAAATTCGCCATGCATCGCACCGTAGCCGAGGGGTCTGACAACGCGGCCGGAGCACGACCGAAGTGCGATGGCGGGGCAGCGCGGTGGGGTGCGGCAGTGGCCGTGCCGGGCGGACGTGAGGTCGGCTGGTGTCGGGACCCGCAGCGCCTTCTTCAGCCGGGGCCTTCATGAAGCGGCGGGTGTGTGAGGCGGAGGTGACCGCGCCGCCGCGCGAGCGGTACGGCGAACCGGGCTGAGCCTCACACGTCGGACAGGTGCGCTGTTCGACGTCGTCGGCGCCCGGCTGGTGGTTCGGGGAAGGCTGCTGAGGGCCCATCAGGGGCCTGGATTTCCGCGCAATGCAAGTCTCAGAAGGGGACCTGCCCTGCTTTGAGCGAGAACGGGTTCTGTGAATGAATCAGAGTCCATCTGGTGCCTGGGGGCCGTGATTGATCTTGCCCGCGCAAAGGGCCGTTTGCCAGTGTCACGCTTCAGCGGAATCAGTCAGCCAAGCCAGCAACTGCCCTGCTGTGAGTTCCCGGTTGGCGGCCCGAACTTTCATTTCACCTCCGACCTCGCGCAGGAAGGCCAGCAACTCGGCGGATCTCTCCGTTTCGGCAACGGACTCAAGTCGATCAACAAGCCGTAGGCAGGTATCGACCAGCTCTTCGCCGATTGGCCGCTCGGATGCGCCGGGAACACCAAAGTTCGCTCGAACAACATGGCTGGCTGTGATCGAGAGATGCACAAACATCGTCATGGTCTCCAGGTACAGGGACGGATCCGACTTGATGGCGCGCACCAGCCCATCCGCATACTGTCGATACAACGAGAGAAGACGTCGCCCTGGAGTAGATTTAGACAGAACATGGTCCCGGAGATCGTACAAGAACGTGAAGGTTCCCCATGATGCCAAGGAAACGACAGGATCACCTCGATATGCCTCACTCGTAAGATGGGACGCCAGCACATTCGTGAAGCAGAAATCAGACGGGCAGTCGCTGGGGGACCAGGCGCATGTTCCAAATGGGTCCTGCATTCTACAGTGTTCTAGCGACGGGCTGGGGAAGTTATGGCCTCCGCCGGGCGCATCGGGGCCCAGTCCCGGACACATGCAGCACCCCATTTGAATCCCTCCTCCGTATCGACTTCTTTCCGTTCACCGCACAGCTCGGTATTAAATTGCTGCCGAGCAGGATGCCGTCACTTCTTTCGCTTAATTTCAAATGGGGTGGCGATGATGATTGAGCGGTCGACGGCTGCAAGTACACGGTTCCTCCGAAGCGGTATGCTCCGGAGGATCGAGGACTGGGGTTGCTGGTTGCTCTCGGAGTAGAGCACGCACGGTCCATCCCCGTTTTGTCGTGTGCTGGGTACCGCTTCGTCTGCCGACTGAAGTCGACCGTCGAGAATCCGGAATACGCCACTCTGGCCCCACATGAGTAGGCCTTCTCGGTCGCGCAGGGCACTGGTCACGCCACTCGTTGACGTCATCACTTCTAGTCGTTCGCTCACGTTGATGAGATGGCCCATATCGTTATCGGTTACGGCGACAACATTATCGCCCGACCGAACGATCGATTTCACATTGGCATCAAAGGCGACCGAGTCGCGCGGAAGGAGCCACCGCTGTTGCACTCGGGCCTGCGTGGCTTCGCGCATGGAAGATTCCAGTTCGAGTTCGGTCGTCGCATCGGTGATGACCTCCAAAGATGCGGGTCCGCCAGGTCCGGTTCGAAGTTCGAGCAGAGATGCCACCTTCCCGTCGCCACGGGCACGCAGGACCAAACTCGCTGCGGCGGGCAGACCGGCAAACGTCACCTGCCACTGCCTCAGTGGTGGCCGGCCGAAGTCATACGGCGGCGGATCCGCGAGCTACTTGATTTCCTGCTGTGGATCCAGGAAGACTTCCGTCCATTTCAAGCACTTGGCCGCATGTTGCGCGATGATTACGGGACTTGGCGAGGGGGGCGCCGCCGGGACATCCATCCTGTAGCGGCGGATGCCAGCACTGGTGTGAAGAATAAGAAAACCTTCGCCGCCGCCGGCAAGCCACTCGTCACCCGTAACCGTAACGACCTGATCCGATACGGGGTCATCATGGTCAATATGCCAACCCGGGGCAGGAGTTACCATGCTTGTTGGGAACACTGTGACTGGCACCCAGGCGTAAGTTTTATCCACTAGGCCCGCAAGTATGACGGCCCGATCTGAGATGAGAATCGGATTCCAGCAGAATCTCTGCTGCCACCCTCCGCCAAGGCCTCCCGCACCACAAACATAGTCACCGGCCCAAGCGCCATCAACGGGATCACTGTTCGGATGAAATGAAGCTTGATGAGTCACCGGAATGATGGGCGGAAGGCTACCCCTGACGGACAGGCCTTCTGGACCAGTGCTCGCGCTGTTGATTGAACCTATGCCCCGTCCTGGCAGCGCTCGTGAACCCGCAAAGGTCCTTGAACTGTCGTCACTCTCAACGAGCTTCAACGGTCCTGCATCCAATTTGGCGATCTCTTTGGCGATTCCGTCCTGCACGATTCCGCCGATGAGCGCCAAGGAGCCAACGGCAGCCCCGATGCCGACTAGTCCGGTGCCGAGGCTGATGAGTACAAAGCTGCCCAGTCCGCCGCTTCCCGCCCAACACCGAAATACATCCCAGTCAGAGGCATCACCCTCGACGCGAAGTCGCTGCCCTAGCGTCTCCTTGCCCGGGTCCGGAACAAGCTGAAGGGTGGTGGTGACATCGACCGATACATCGACGTCCTCGATGAGCGCGGGGCAGGCATCGATCTTCTCAAGACCAACCTGGGCGCGCACCCCCCAACCGCCGCCGCCTCCACCGACAGAAGTCCAGGTCACGTTGAGAGCGTCTTCAATTTCCATGCCACTCGGCGGCGGGGTAAGTATCTTAGAAAACAGTGTTGTCATCTCGTCAACGAACACTCCACTGGAGACGTGGAGGTGCCAACTGCCATCGGCCTCGTCGAGCCGATTCGCTGCTGGCACAAGCAAATCATCGGAATTCACAGTGGCATACCGCAAGGTGATGCTTTTCGGGCCAGCGAGCATGGCGGACTTCATAACGGCAAGCGGTGGCCGAAATCTGCGCTCGCAAATCATGAGCCCCTGTTGCCACACCTGCGATTGGGCTGCTTCGAGCCGGATGAGCCGCCCCTGAAGCCCGGCCAGCGTCAGCGTCCAGTGAACCCACGCCGTCCCTGTCACAGTGCTTCCGGTCGCGTTCGGGTCTGCCAGCAGCTCATCGACGCTCACATGCCGAATCTCCACTGAGGACTTCGTCAACACCGCCCCGGGCCCGCTGACGCTGCCCGGAACGGAAGACACAAGGGTGGCCGATGACCACTTCATCGACGCAAGAAGTCGGTCTGCCCCGATGGCGGTGAACGTCGGGCCCGGGATCGGGGAGGCCGAAAGAGCCAGCAACGCCATCGCTTCGAAATTCGGCCTACCAAGTTCGAGCTCAATGAGGGCCATATGCCAACTCCTGGAGCCACAAATGCCACGGATGCACCCCGCTAATCCAGGCTTACACGACCGTCTTGACCGTGCCACTCGATCTCGAAGGTGTGGTAGCGCGCATGCGGATACGCCTCGGTTCGTCCTCCGGGTTCTGTCACCGGTTCGCGCCCCGTACCTCGATCTCGCGGCGCCGCAGCGCATCCCGCAGCGCCACGAGCACGCACAGCTCGTACGGGACGCGCTCGACCCGGCCGCGCTCATCCACGACTGCCTTGCGCCACTCCTCGCGCACCACCCCGACCAGCGGGATCTTCTCCATCTCGGCGAAGAAGGTGCCCTCCTTGCCGCGGACCCGCTTGAGCTTCATGTGTCGCCCGCTGCCGGCGCCAGTGCACTCGCCCTCGACCAGGTCCTCTGGCTCCCACTCCTGCCGCACTCCAAGCTCCCTCCGGTCGTCATGACCGGACCAACGTCGCCGAGCACGGCCCCGGTAACCTCAGAAAATCAAATACGGGCGGCCGAGGCGTGTCACCCCTTGAGGAAGTCGCGCTGGATGTGGTGGGCGACTGAGCGGCGTACCGATGCCGAGTCGGGGGTGGTGACCTGCGCCGGGACGTCGAGGCCACGGCTGATCTCGTCGTACGCGCTCCGGAAGGCGGCGGGTAGCTCCGCCCGATGCGCCCTCAGGTCCTCTTCGACGAGACGCCGCAGCGCGTCGACGTTCTGCGGCGTGAAGCGTCTCCTCCCGCGCGCGAGCGCGTGGACGTCGCGAGTGCAGTGCGCGGCGTCATTCAGGACCTCGGAGATTTCCTCGGCGAGACCCCAGAGCCGCCCTTCGAGCCAGGGGACGTCGCGTTGACCGAGCGACACGTCCATCGGGGGGCGTGGCCCGTCGGACCTGTGCTTCGCCAATTGCTTGGACACGGCGGGCTGGCTCATGTCCGTGAGCCGGGCGATGCGCTCCTGCGTCCAGCCGTAGTCCGCGAGGACCTTGACCATCTCGGCGCGCAGCGTGCGCATCTCCTCGCCCGCGCGGATGGCCTCGTTCATGTCGGCGAGCAGTTGCCCGGCCTGTTCCTCGGTCAGCGTCTCGGGCGTTCGCCCAGGGCTCTCTTCATCTGCCACCACCCGGTTATACACCATGCAACCAGCGTCATAACCTAGTTGTAATGCCAGGTCGTGGCTGGCATTATCCGCCCCCATGGCGACCTACTCCGCGTTCTCCGCGACCGACGGAACCCGGCTCTCGTACCGCGTGATCGGTGCCGGCGAACCGGTCCTCTGCATCCCGGGCGGTCCCGCGGACTCCGGCTACCTCGGGGACCTCGGTGGTCTGTCCGCGCACCGCCGATTGATCGTCCTGGACCTTCGCGGCACCGGCCGGTCCGCGGTTCCCCAGGACGTCTCCACCTACCGCTGCGACCGGCTGGTCGACGACGTCGAGGCGCTGCGCGTCCACCTCGACCTGCCGCGGGTCGATCTCCTCGGCCACTCCGCCGGCACCAACACGGCGACGCAGTACGCCGCCCGGTACCCGGAACGGGTCAGCAAACTGGTCCTCATCGGACCCAGCCCCCGGGCCGTCGGCCTGGCGGTCACGGCAGAGATGCGGCGTGCGGTCGCGCAGCTCCGGAAGGGCGAGCCGTGGTTCCCGGCGGCGTTCGACGCCCTCCAGGCGATTGCCGCGGGTACGGGCGAGGACTGGGAGGCCGTCGCCCCCTTCTTCTGGGGCCGGTGGGACGCCGCGGCGCGCCAGCACCACGCGGCCAGCCGGCCGAGCAACTCGGAGGCCGTCGCCCGCTTCGCTGCCGAGGGCGCCTTCACCCCGGAGGCCACGCGTGCCGCGCTCGCCTCCTGTGTCGCGCCCGTCCTGCTGCTGACGGGCGAGTTCGACGTCAACAGCCCGCCGGCGGTCGCGGCCGAGTTCGCAACGGTCTTCCGCCACGCCACGCTCGTGGTGCAGCCGGCCGCGGGCCACTACCCGTGGCTCGACGACCCCGACCAGTTCGTGGCGGCCACCACGGCCTTCCTCGGCGGGCACTCCCACACCTGAGCCGATCCGACTCGCGGCGCCCCAACACGAAGGCATGAAGGCCCCGGACGTCCCGCGGCCACCATCGGCAGCGGCCGGATCTCGCGGCTCCCCGCGCAGGGTCCGGCTCCGCGCGCGCCCGACACCGCGGCCTACGGCGACACGGACGTACGACAGGCCAGACCCATGACAGGCCAGCCCCACGACAGCCCAAACCCGCGCCAAGCCAGACATGCACAGCGCCGCACCAGGCCGTGGCGTGCTCCTGGTGCGGCGCGTGGTGCGGCCGTGGGTCGGCTCCGGGGCGGCTGGTGGCCGCCTTGGGCGCGAGCCATGGCTCCGCCCGTCCGGCTATTCCGTGGTGCTGCCGGCAGCCGCGGCCTCACCGTTGGCCACCGCCGCGTACGCCTCGGCCAGGTAGTTGCCGAGTGCGGCCGGGGTCGGGTACTCCAGAATCGCGACGAGCGGGATCTCCACGTCCGTCAGCGTCATCAGGTTGCGGGTCAGCTCCAGCGCGGTGAGCGAAGTGAGCCCGTTCTCAAGGAAGTTGCTGTCGTCCTCGATGACGGTGGGGGAGAGGATGCCCGCCAACTGGGCGCGTACCGTCTCCCGCAAAATCGCCTCGCGCTCCTCCGGCGAGGCGCTGGCGAGCTGCTTCTGCAACTCGGTGCCGTCGAGGTTGACCTCGCTGTTGTCCGTCTGCATCACTTTCTCCCGTCTGGTTGGGGCTTCGGGACGTGGCCGCCGGCGTCGCCGACGGGGGTGGCCGTCCCCAAGAACTCGTGCCGGGCCGTGACCGGCCCTAGGGGGTGCTGGCCCGGCCGCCGTCGGACGACGGGCCAGCCCAGCGGTGCGCAGCCGCCGGTCACGACGGCGTACGGGCAGGGGCCGCGGCTTGCCCTGGCGCCGGCTGTCGCCGCAGCTCAGGAAGGTCCGCGAAGAGTTGTCGCGCGCCCAGCTCGGTCGCGTGCGCGGCGACCCAGCCCCAGTCGACGTCGGCGACCACCAGCGCCGCCGGCCGCGCCGTGACCGCCTGCCGCAGCGCGGCGCCCACCGCGGCCTCGGGCAGCGCCGCCACGCCGTTGCCACGCAACTGCTTGCCGGCGCCCGAGGCCGGATTCGGCTCGTCCACCGGACCCCAGCACACGGAGACCGCGGGCACGCCCTGCGCCCGGTGCTGCTGGGCGAGCGCGTTCAGGTACGCGTGCGCGGGCGCCTGGTTGCCCAGGCCGGGGCCGGTGAACACACCGGCGATCGACGAGCACAGCACCACGGCCGACAGTTCGTGTTCGCGGCCGATGGCGCACAGGTGCGCCGCAGCGGCCACCGCCCGCGGCCACTCGCCAGCCAGCCGGTCGGCGTCCAACGGGCCGGCCTCCTGCGGGAGGTCGCTGGCCAGGTGCACCACCGCGGTCAGCGGGGCGTCGGCGGGCACCGCGGCGATCACCCGGGCGACCTCCGCCGCCTCGGCCAGGTCCGCGCTCACGGCCGACACCCGGGCGCCGGCCGACCCGGCCCGCGCACCGAGTTCGGTCACCCACGCGTCGTCCGGGGCGGTGGCGTCCACCAGCAGGACGTGGGCGGCGCCCGAATCCAGCGCCCAGCGAGCCGCGTACCGGCCGGCGGCGGTGGCCGCCCCGCTGATCAGCACCGTGCCCCGGAGCGCCGCGTCGCCCGTCTCGGCGACGGCCGGCACCTCGCGTACCAGCCGGCGGGCGAAGCCACTGTCGGACCGCAACGCCAACTCGCTCTCACCGTGGCCGGCCAGCAGCGCGCCGGCCAGCCGGCGCCCGGCCCGGTCATCGAAGCGTACGGGCAGGTCGATCACGCCGCCCCACGCGCTCTGCCGCTCCGCTGCCAGCGCCCCGGCAAGGCCCCACAGGCCGGCCTGCGCCGGGTGGGCCGGCGGATCGCCGGCGTCCACCTGGACCGCGCCCCGCGTCAACACCCACAGCGGCGCCGCGACCTGTGCCCGCTCCAGCGCGTCGGCCAGTACGACCGTCGGGGCCACGGCCTGACCCGGCCCGTCCGGGCTCGTACCGTCAGCGGACGGCGCTGGCTCCTGCCCGGCCAGGGCGAGCAGCGACACCACTCCCGCCAGCGGCTGCCCGGCGGCGGCCCGCGCCACCTGCTCGGACCACTGCGCGCCGGTGGCGCCGGTCAACTCCACGTCCAGCGGCACCACATCGGCGCCCCGGTCGGCCAGCGCACCGCGCACCGTCGCGGCCAACCCGTCGGCCGACCCGCCCTGCCCGCCCGGCTGCCGCGCGGTGTCCTCATCGGTCGGCTGCTGCTGCACGGCGACCACCAGCCACCGTCCGGACAGCCGAGGGTCCACCGCGTCGGCCACGGCTCGCCAACCCACCCGGTACTGCCACTGCTGGCGCCGGCGCCAGGCCGTCAGGGCCGGCAACGCCTGCTGGAGCAGGGCACGGTCGTCGCCGGTCACGCCGAGCGTCCGGGCCAGCGCGGCCGGATCGGCCTGCTCGACAGCGGCCCAGAACGCCGTGTCGGCCGGTGTCCAGGCGGCCGGGGCGTCGGCCGCCGGCTCGTCCTCAAGCCAGTAGCGCCGCCGCTGGAAGGCGTACGTCGGCAGCGGCACGGTCCGCGGCGCCGGCCCACCGGTGAACACGGCGGGCCAGTCCACGGCCCGGCCCGACAGATGCAACCGGGCCAGCGAATGCAGCAGTGCCCGCACCTCGGGCCGCTCCGGGGCCAGCGCGCCCACCACCAGCGGCACACCCACGGCCTCCACCAGAGCGGGCTCCCACAGCGGCTCGGGCCCGAGGTCCACCAGGACGCCCGCCCCGGTCAGCACCTCGGCCAGGCCGTCCGCGGAACCCGTCGCACCCCGCGCGCTCCGGCCGATCCAGTGGTCGGCGGTGCCGACCGCATCGGTGACCGCCTCGCCGGTACGCGCACACAGCACCGTGATGGTGGCCCGCCGGTAGTCGAGACCGGCCGCTGTCTGCCGCACCTGCTGCGGGCCCTCGGCGTCGGCGATGACCAGCGCACAGGCGTCGGTCACCGTCAGCGCGCCGGCCACCTGCGCGGCGGCGATCTCCCCGGCACCCGTGCCGACGACCGCGTCCGGCGTGCTGCCGAGCGCCAGCAGCAACCTGGCCAGCGCAAGGTGCAGAGCACAGCGCGCGGCCCTGGCGTATCCGGCGGACTCCAACAGACGCGCACTGCCCGGCGCCGAACCGAACGCCACCTCGCGCAGCGGTCGCTCCAGCCAGGTGTCGAAGGCCGCGCACGCCTCGTCGAAGGCCGCGGCGAAGGCCGGGAACCGCTCGTACAACTCCGCACCCAGCCCAGGACGCCACCCGTCGGTGGAGCCGAACGCCCACACCACCGTGCCCGCGCCGGTCACCCGGGCACCGGGCCGCAGCACCTCGGGGCCCGCCACCGTCGGATGCGCCCGGCCGGCCGCCAGCGCCGCCAGCCCCGCAAGCAACTCCTCGCGGTCCGCGCCGATCACCACGGCCTGCTGCTCGAACGCCGTACGGGTCGTCGCCAGGGACCACCCGACATCGCCCGGGCTGAGGTCATCGGCCCCGCCCAGGTGCGCCACGAGTGCCTGGGCCTGCCCGGCCAACGCCTGCTCCGTACGGGCGGAGACCAGCAGCGGCACCACCCCGCCGGCCGGGGCGGCCGGCTCCGGTACCGGGGCGTCCGCGGCGGGCTGCGCCGGCGGCTGCTCCAGGATCAGATGCGCATTGGTGCCGCTGGCACTGAAGGAGGAGACCGCGGCCCGCCGCGGACGCTCCCGCTCCGGCCACGCGGTCGCCTCGGTCACCAGCCGCACCGCGCCCGTACGCCAGGCCACCAGTCGGGTCGGCCGGTCCACGTGCAGCGACGGCGGCAGCGTACGGTGCCGCATCGCCGCCACCATCTTGATCACACTGGCGATGCCGGCCGCGGCCTGGGTGTGACCGATGTTGGACTTTATGCAGCCGAGCAACAGCGGATCGTCGGCAGGCCGGTCCTTGCCGTAGGTGGACAGCAGCGCCTGCAACTCGATCGAGTCACCGAAGGCCGTACCGGTGCCGTGCGCCTCCACCACGTCCACGTCCGTCGGCGTCAGCCGGGCGCTGGCCAGCGCGTCCCTGATCAACTGCTGCTGGGCCGGGCCGTTGGGCGCCGCCATGCCCGTACTGGCACCGTCCTGGTTGATCGCCGAGCCACGGATGACGGCCAGCACCCGGTGCCCGTTGCGCTGGGCGTCCGAAAGCCGCTCCAACAGGACCAGGCCCACCCCCTCGGAGTACACCATCCCGTCGGCGGCGTCCGCGAACGACTTGCAGCGCGCATCCGGTGCCAACTGCCGCTGGCTGGAAGCGACTTGGAAGGCGCTCGCGGTGTAGTTGATCGCGGCGCCACCGGCCAGCGCGAGCGAACACTCACCCTGCCGCAGCGCCCGCGCCGCCAGGTGCATCGCCACCAGCGAGGACGAACACGCGGTGTCGAGCGAGACCGCCGCGCCCTGCAACCCCAAGGTGTAGGCGATGCGACCGGCGGACAGGCTGGCCGCATTGCCGTTGCCGACGTAACCGAGCAACCCTTCGGGGATCTCCGTCAGCCGGGACGCGTAGTCGTGGTACATCACACCCGAATACACACTGGTCGCCGACGCGCGCAGGGTGTGCGGCGCGATGCCCGCACTCTCCACGGCCTCCCAGGCCACCTCAAGCAGCAGCCGCTGCTGAGGCTCCATCGCCGGCGCCTCGCGGTCACCGATGTCGAAGAACCCGGCGTCGAAATGGGCCGCGTCGTGCACGAACCCACCCGCCCGCACATAGGAGGTGCCGTGGTGCTCGGGATCGGGGTGGTACAGGTTCTCCAGGTCCCAGCCGCGGTCGGTGGGGAAGCTGGTGATGGCGTCCCGTTCATCGACCACCAGGTCCCACAGTTGCCCGGGCGTGCGCACGCCGCCGGGGAACCGGCAGGCCATCCCGACGATGGCGATCGGCTCCTGCCGCTGCTCCTGGAGCTCGCGCACCTGCTGCCGGGTCTGATGGAGCTCGGCCGTAGTCCACTTGAGGTAGTCGACGAGCTTTTCTTCGTTCGTCATGGAAAGAGCGGGCCTTTCTCGCCTAGGCCGTCGATGCGGACCGGACCGAGTGCTGTACGGGTCAGCCGGTGACGCCCTTGACGCCCGCCAGGCTCGCCGGGCTGAGCTGCACCAGGGACAGCTCGTCGGGGGTCAGGGGCGGCGCCGTCAACTCCGGCAACAGCCGGTCCTGGTGCATCAACGACAGGAAGCGGTTGGAGGCCAGCTCCGACTGCGGCGCCGACAGGCTGATGACGTCGGTGACCACGTCACACACCCCGGCGGACCTGATGGCCCGGTCGGCGATCAGGTCGGAGAAGCGCTGCCGCGCCGTTGCCCCACCCGTGAGCCGCGGGTCCTTCGCGTTCATGCGGCAGCCCACGTACTCCACGTCCTTGGACGCCGCCATGATCCACGGATCGTCCACCGACGCACTGATCGCCGCCTGGATGCGCCGCGCCGTGCCCGCGCCCTCGCCACCGGCGGCGAGCTGCTCGTCCAGCGCCGCGGCGGCCCTGGCGGCCGTGCTCATGCCGTGCCCGTAGATCGGATTGAACGCGGCCAGCGCGTCCCCGAGCACCACGAGCCCCTCCGGCCACTGCGCCAGCCGCTCCGGGTACAGCCGCCGATTGGCGCCCACCCGGGAGACGGCCACCGACGTCAGCGGCTCGACCGAACTGATCAGGTCGGCGACCAGCGGATGCCGCAACGTACGCGCGTACGGCAAGAACTCCTCGTCCGACGTCGGTAGCCCGGCGCCCCGGGTGCAGGACAAGGTCACCATCCAGGTGCCGTCCTCCTGCGGATACACCACACCGAAACGGCCCGGCTCGCGCACCCGGTGGTCGGCGGCGACGTTGATCGCCGGGAAGCCGTCGGTCGCACCGGGCGGCGCCTGGTAGATACGGGTCGCGTACGCGATGCCCGCGTCGACGATGTCCTCCTCGATCGGCGGCAGGTCGAGCGCCGACAGCCAGTGCCGCAGCCGCGAACCACGGCCCGAGGCGTCCACCACCAGATCGGCGCCCAGCGTCTCGGTCGCCCCGCTGTCCACGTCCCGCACCCGCACCCCGCTGATCCGGCTGCCGTCGCCCACCAGATCCAGGATCTCCGTACGCTGACGCACCGTGATCCGGCCGCCGGCCAGGATCTCGTCCCGCACGTTCCAGTCCAGGAACGGACGGGTGCACATGATGGCGTACTGCCGGGGCGGGAAGCGGTGCTGCCAGCCGTGCGACGTCAACGTCACCAGGTCCTGGTGGAAGTTGACCTTGCGCGCACCGCCCTTCAACAGCCGCTCGATCACGCCCGGCAGCAACGCGTCGATGATCCGCGCACCGCTGGACCAGAGCACGTGCACGTGCCGACCCTGCGGCGAACCCTTGCGGTGCCGCGGCCCGTCGGGCAGCACGTCGCGCTCTATGACGGTCACGGTCTCCGCATGGCGGGCCAGCACGTGGGCAGCCAGCATTCCGGCCCAGCCGCCGCCCAGAACGATTCCATGTTTCGGTGTGGTCATGGTGATGCTTTCGTCCCTTCCCCGAGACGGCCCGTGCTGTTCCAGATGGGCGATGTGAGGCGCTGGCCCCTGGCGCGAGCGGCCGACGGGAGAGTTGTGAGGGCGGCGGACATACGCGGTGGTGCCCCGGCCGCACCGGGCCCGCCCGGCACCCGCCGCACGAGGACCCCGCCCGACGACACCCGCCGGGCGAACGCCCCACCTGCTGGTACGGCACGAAGATCCCCGGCGTGCGCGGGGCCGGACACGGGCCTGCTGCCGGTCTGGGCGGCGCCGCACCAAAGCGGGTGCGGCGTCGCTGTGATGATGTCCGGCATCGCTTAAGTCGGACTAGGGCTGCCCTTGGCCTGCACCATCTTGGCCAGGTTCTGCGTCACCGCCATGAAGTGCGCGACCCCCGTCAACTCCGGACCGTCACCCACCTTGGTGTCGGTGATGCCCCAGAACGCCCGGGCGTGGTGGACCAGCCCGTCATCGCCGAGCTCGATGATGCCGATGATCTGGAAGGTCAGCTTCGCCGGCGCGTACACCGTCACCGTCGTCGGCACGGCCACGCTCTTGCCGTCCATGGACACCACCGGATGCCCCGGCTCCTCATGCACCTGGCACTCGATGGACCAGGCGATGTGGCCGCGCAGCGCGTCCTTGCCGATCAGCGGCGGCGCACCCACCGGGTCCTCGAACACGACGTCGTCGGAGAACAGCTCAAGAACGGCTTCGACATCACCGTCGTTCATGCGCTTGGCGTATTCGAGCGCCAACTGCTTCAGGGTCGCCTCATCGGCCATGGATATCTCCTCGCTGGGTGCGGGCAGGCGCGGGATCAGTCCGTGACGGCAATGTCCGACCTTCCCCACAGGGCCTTGAACTCCGTGATGGCTCCGCCCTTCCCGGTCCGCAACATCAGCACGTAGTCCCAACTGATGCGCTTGCCCTCGGGCTGCTCCGGGGCCTCGATCCAACCCCGCTCGACGAAGACCGGACCCTTGGGCAGGTAATCCATCACGGCCCTGACCGGGGCCAGTACGTGCTTGCCGTCCTGGCCCGCGACCGGATCGCCCATCGTCTCCTGCACCCCGGCCCGGGCGAACTCCTCGAAGTGCGCGCGCAGCGCATCCCGCCCGGACCGCTGGTCGCCACCGACCGGGTCCTCCACCGTGACCTCGTCCGCGTACAGGCCCAGCAGGCCGTCGACATCCGCGGCGTTCATCAGTCGACTGTGCTCACGAATGAGCTTCTTCCGGCTCCGCTCGTCAATCAATGCGTGCTCCCCATGTGCTCTCCGTCGTCGCTTCGGCCGAGGTCCCGGTCGATGAATTGGAAGATCTCGTCGGCGGTGGCGTCCTGGATCTTTCCGCTCACCGCCACCTCGTCCACGCCCTGCTCCTGGTCGGCCGCCGGCCGCCCACCGCCGAGCGCGTCCAACTTCCCGATGGTGGCGCGCAGCCGCTCGTACAACGCCTCACGCGCCGCCGCGTCCTGCGCCGCCGCGAGCACCGCGCCCTCCAGCCGCTCCCACTCGCCGAGCAACGGGGGCAGCGGGTCCGCGGCGCGCGGCGCGAGTTCGGTGTGCAGATGGGCGGCGAGCGCCACCGGGTTCGGGTGGTCGAAGATCAGCGTGGTGGCCAGCCGCAGGCCCGTCACACTGCCCAGCCGGTTGCGCAACTCGATCGCGGTCAGCGAGTCGAAACCGAGCTCAAGGAAGCCGCGCTCGGTCTGGATGCGCCCCGGATCGGCGTGGCCGAGCGCCGCCGCCGCATGCGTGAGCACCAGCTCAAGCAACACCCGGTGCTGCTCGGCGGCGGTCAGCGCCGCCAGGTGCCCGGCCCAGTCCGTCAGCGGCTGGCTGGCCGCCGCGGTACGGCGCGCCGCGGCGCCACCGGTCAGACCGCGCAGCGGCGCGGGCAGCGTCAGCGCAGGCTGCCCGGCGAGCGCCCGTACGTCCAGGTCCATGGCGATCAGATGCGGCGCACCGTGCGCCACCGCCGCGTCCAGCAGACCCAGCCCGCGCTCCGCGCTCATCGGGTGGATGCCGGAGCGGGCCATCCGCTCCAGGGCGGCCTCGTCCAGGTGCCCCGTCATCCCACTCGCGTCGCCCCACAGGCCCCAGGAGATCGACACGCCCGGCAGCCCGAGCGCCTGCCGGTGCGCGGCGAGCGCGTCACAGAAGGAGTTCGCCGCCGCGTAGTTGGCCTGCCCAGACGAGCCCAGCGTGGCCGCCGTGGAGGAGAACAGGACGAACAGCCGCAGATCAAGGCCGGCGGTGGCCGCGTGCAAGGTGGCCGCCGCGGTCGCCTTCGGGTCCCACACACGGGCCAGTGCGTCCGCCGACTGCGAGGTGAGGACCGCGTCCTCCAGCACGCCGGCCGCATGCACCACACCGGTCAGCGGATGCTCGGCCGGCACCCCCGCGAGGAGCTCGGCCACCGCGGCCGGCTCCGTCACGTCCGCCGCCACGATCCGCACCTGTCCGCCCAACTCGCCCAGACGGGAAGCGAGTTCGTCAGCGCCCGCGGCCTGCTCGCCCCGCCGACTGACCAACAGCAGGTGTCGCGTCTGCCCGGTACGCACCAGGTGCTCGGCCACCAGGGCACCGAGCGTGCCGGTGCCACCGGTGATCAGCACCGTGCCGGCCGGGTCGAGCTGCCCCTCCGCGTCCTCGACCGCAACCGCACCGGCACCCGCGCGCACCAACCGGGGCGCGTGCACCCGCCCCGCACGCAGCGCGAGCTGCGGCTCACCGAGCTCCACACCACGCAGCACAGCCGCGGGCAGGTCCGCGACATCGGCGTCCGCATCGAGCAGCAGGAACCGGCCCGGGTTCTCCGACTGCGCACTCCGCAGCAGGCCCCAGGCACCGGCACCGGCCAGATCCCGCTCGGCCACCTCGTCGCCGACCGCCACCGCACCCCGGGTGACCACCACCAGATGGGCATCGGCCAGTGCCGGCCGCAGCAGCCAACTCTGCACCAACCCCAGCAACTCCTGCGCCACCCGCAATCCGTCACCGGCATCGCCGTGCGCCGCGACGAGCACCACCGAAGGCGCAGGCTGACCGTCATCGAGCGCCGTGACCAGCGCCGGCAGGTCCGCGTACCGCACCACCTGCGCCGCATCGGGACCCGCACCCGGCACACGCAGACCGGCCAGGTCCCACGGGTCGGCGCCGAGCACGGCCCAACTTCCGTCACCCAGCACCGCCTGCGCCTGCCCCGCATCGGCGGGTGCCGGTAGCGTCGGCAGCACCGTCCAGTCAGGTACGAACAGGCCGTCCACGCCCCGGGCCACGGTCGCCGCCTGGAGCTGCCCGCTCTCCGCCGGCCGGGTCACCAGCGCATCGACGCTCAGCACCGGCGCGCCCACGGCATCGGCCACCGTCAGGCCCAGTGCGTCCCGCTCCGCGTCCCGGGTGACCCGCACCCGCACCGTACTGGCCTCCGTCGCCCACAGCCGCACCTGGTTCCAGGCGAAGGGCAGCCGCAGCGCACCACCGTCGTCCCCGTCCGGCTGCTCCATCAGCAGCGAGGGTTGCAACGCGGCGTCGAGCAGCGCCGGGTGCATGCCGTACCCCTCCCGCTTGCCCGCCCCGTCCGGCAGCGTGACCTCGGCGAACACCGTGGACCCCTGCCGCCAGGCGGCCTCCAAACCCTGGAAGGACGGCCCGTAGCCATAGCCGGCGGCCTCGGCCTGGGCGTAGAACTCGGCCACGTCCACCGGCTCGGCCCCGGCCGGCGGCCACTGACCGGTCAGCCCCGCACCCTGCTCGCCACCGTCCGCGGGCGGACTGAGCACCCCTACCGCGTGGCACGCCCACGGTGCCTCGGCGTCCTGTTCGGGCCGCGAGAAGATCCGTACGTCACGCCGCCCATCAGCACCGGCAGCGGCCACCGCGACCTGCACGCGCAACCCACCGGACGCGGGAAGCACCAGCGGTGCCTGGAGCGCCAACTCCTCCACACCCGCACCACCCACCTCGTCCGCGGCCCGCAGCGCCCACTCCACGAGCGCCGCACCGGGCACCAAGGCGGTGCCGGCCACGACGTGTTCGGCAACCCAGGGCTGCACCGAGGCGGAGACCCGCCCGGTCAGCAACTTCCCGCTGCCGTCGGCAAGTTCGACAGCCGCACCGAGCAGCGGGTGCCCAGCGGCCGACAGCCCGAGCTGGCTCGGGTCGCCCCCGTGGCCACTGGTGTCCTCAAGCCAGTACCTGTCCCGCTGGAAGGCGTACGTGGGCAGGTCCACCACCTGCGGTGTGGGCTCGCTGCGGAACCACCGCCGCCACTCCACCGCAACCCCGGCCGCAAACGCCTGCCCCACCGACCGCGCGAGCTGCGCCGCATCACCCTGGTCGCGGCGGAGGGTGGGGACGGCGGCGGCGTGGATGCCTGTCTCGTCGAAGGTTTCTTGGAGTCCGACGGTGAGGACGGGGTGGGTGCTGGCTTCGATGAAGACTCGGTGTCCGTCGGCCAGGAGTACGCGTACGGCATCGGCGAAGCGGACTTGTTCGCGCAGGTTGGTGACCCAGTAGCCGGTGGTCAGCTCGCTGGTGTCGATCCGCTGAGCTGACACGGTGGAGTAGAACGCCACATCGGCTGTGGTGGGTGTGATGCCGGCCAGCACCTCGTGCAGCTCGTCGGCGATCTCATCGACCTGCGGGCTGTGCGAGGCGTAGTCCACATCGATCAGCCGCGCCCGACCACCGGACTCCTCCAGCGCGGTGACGGCATGTTGTACGTGCTCGGGCGGACCGGAAATCACCGTGGAGCCAGGGCCGTTGGCTGCTGCGATGCCTGCGCCGGCTGCCGCCTCACCAAGCCCTGCGAGGAAGTCGGCTGCCTTGTCCTGACTGAGCGCGAGGGACGCCATCGCGCCGCCACCCGCCAACTTGCGCAACGCCTTGCTGCGCAGGGCCACCACTTTCGCACCGTCTTCCAGGGACAGCGCGCCGGCGACGACGGCCGCAGCGATCTCACCCTGGCTGTGCCCGACGACCGCGGCCGGCTTCACACCCTGATCCGCCCACACCGCAGCCAACGACACCATCACCGCCCACAACACAGGCTGCACCACATCAACCCGACCAAGGTCAGCGGCATCCACACCACCCCTCAGGACCTCGGCCAGCGACCAGTCCACATACGGCGCGAGCGCCTGCTCACACTCCGCAACCCGCGCGGCGAAGACCGGTGAGGCTTCCAGCAACCCCGCACCCATTCCGACCCACTGCGACCCCTGACCAGGGAAAACAAGCACCGGGCCGAGGTCGCCGGGGGTGGCTGCGGTGCCCTGGGTGATGACGTCGGGGTGGGCCTCGCCGGTGGCCAGGGCCTCCAGAGCCGTCTGGAGACCGGCCAGGTCCTGGCCGATGACCACGGCCCGGTGGTCGAAGGAGGACCTGGTGGTGGCCAGCGACCAGCCGACGTCGGCCGGCGATGCCGCGGGCGTCGCCGCTAGGTGCTCGACCAGGGCCCGTGCCTGGCCGCGCAGGGCGGCCGTGCTGCGGGCCGACAGCACCCAGGGGGCCACGCCGTACACCGCGGCCGGGGCGTCGGTGGCGGGGGCGGTGGGTTGGTCGTCGGCCGGTGCCGGGGCCTGTTCCAGGATGAGGTGGGCGTTGGTGCCCGACACACCGAAGGAGGAGACGCCGGCGCGCAGCGGCCGTCCGTTCGGCGTCCACGCGACCGGCTCCGTGAGCAGCCGTACCGCGCCCGCCTCCCAGTCGACGTGCGGGGTGGGCGTGTCGATGTGCAGCGAGGCGGGTAGCAGGCCGTGCTGCATGGCCTTCACCATCTTGATGACGCTGGCCACGCCGGCCGCTGCCTGGGTGTGTCCGATGTTGGACTTGATGGAGCCCAGCCAGAGGGGTTGGCCTTCGGGTCGGTCCTGGCCGTAGGTGGCGAGCAGGGCCTGTGCCTCGATCGGGTCACCCAGGGTCGTACCCGTGCCGTGCGCCTCCACCGCGTCCACCTCGGCGGGTGACACCCGGGCGTTGGCGAGGGCCTGGCGGATGACGCGCTGCTGGGAGGGGCCGTTGGGGGCGGTGAGACCGTTGGACGCGCCGTCCTGGTTGACCGCCGAGCCACGGATGACGGCCAACACCCGGCGGCCGTTCCGCTGTGCGTCCGAAAGCCGCTCCAGCAGGATCAGGCCGGAGCCCTCGGCGAAGCCCGTACCGTCGGCCGCCGCCGCGAACGCCTTGCAGCGGCCGTCGGGGGAGAGCGCACCCTGTCGGGAGAACTCGGTGAACCCGCCGGGGGTGGCCATCACCGTCACGCCGCCGGCCAGCGCGAGACTGCACTCACCCTGGCGCAGTGCCTGGGTCGCCAAGTGCATCGCCACCAGCGACGACGAGCAGGCCGTGTCGACCGTGACGGCCGGCCCTTCGAGGCCGAAGGAGTACGACACCCGGCCGGAGACCACGCTGCCCAGGTTGCCGGTCGCCACGTAGCCGGCCGACTCGTCCGTCGTCTCGCCGATGAGCGACAGGTAGTGGTAGGAGTCGACGCCGGCGAACACCCCGGTGTCGCTGCCGACCAGGCTGTCCTTGTCGATGCCGGCCCGCTCGAACGCCTCCCAGGCGTTCTCCAGCAGCAGCCGCTGCTGCGGGTCCATCGCGGTGGCCTCGCGCGGGCTGATGCCGAAGAAGTCGGCGTCGAAGTCGGCGACGTTCTCCAGGAACCCGCCCTCGCGGGCGCTGCTGGTGCCGGGGTTCTCGGGGTCCGGGTGGTAGAGGGCCTCCAGGTCCCAGCCGCGGTCGTCGGGGAACCCGGAGATGACGTCCGCCCCGTCGCTGACCAGTTGCCACAGCCGTTCCGGGCTCGTCGCCTGGCCGGGGAAGTCGCAGGCCATGCCGATGATGGCGATGGGCTCCCGCGCACGGTCGGCCACCTCGCGCAACTGTCGCTTGGCCGACCGTAGATCGGCGGTCGCGCGCTTGAGGTAACTGCGCAGCTTCTCGTCATCCGTCATGTCACATCAACCCGATCGTTGCGGCCTTCTGGATTCACAGGGCGTGGGGAGTTCGTGGGATGCCCGGCGGGCGCGGCGGGCAGCTCGCGCGCGAGCGGGCGGGTGCGTACGGCGGCGGTCATCACAGTCCGTCCTCCGCGGGAATGTGCAACTCGTTGTCGAGCACGTCGAACAACTCCTCGTCGGTGGCCGACTCCAAGTCCTCGTCACCTTCCGCCCCGTCCGCCGCGGCGTTCACCTTGCGCAGCAGGTCCTGGAGCCGGGCGGCGATCTTCGTACGCTGCTCGTGGTCCTCGATCGCCGTGGCCAGGGCGGCGTCGACCCGGTCCAGCTCGTCGAGCACCGAATCCGAGGGCGCGCCGCCCGCCGGCACCAGCAGCTCCCGCAGCAGCCGCACCACGGCGATCGGCGTCGGGTGGTCGAACACCAAGGTCGCCGGCAGCCGTACGCCGGTGGCGGCGCTGAGCCGGTTGCGCAGCTCGACGGCGGTCAGCGAGTCGAATCCGAGCTCCCGGAAGTTCTGCGTGGCCTGCACCGATTCGGTGCTCTCGTGCCCGAGCACCGTCACCACGTGCGAGCGCACCAGGTCGAGGAGGAACTGTTGCCGGTCCTCTTCGGTGAGGCCCGCCAGCGTCTGGACCAGGGCCGGGGCCGAGGACTCCGCCACCTTGGCCGCCGCCTGTGGGGCTGCCGCCTGCACCAACTGGCGGAAGACGGCCGGGGTTTCCGTCTCGGCGCCGCGGGCCTGCCGCCGCAGCGCGGGCAGGTCGAGCTGGATCGGCGCCAGCAGCGGCTGCCCGCTGGACAGCGCGACGTCCAACAGCGCCATGCCCTGCTCGGTCTCCAACCCCACCATGCCGGCGCGGGCCAGCCTGGCCCGGTCGGCGTCGGTCATCTCCCCGGTCATCCCGGTGGCCTGCGCCCAGTAACCCCAGGCCAGCGAGGTGGCCGGGAGACCGCTTGCCTGCCGGTGGTGGGCGAGCGCGTCCAGGAAGGTGTTGCCCGCCGCGTAGTTGCCCTGCCCGGCCGCACCGAGCAGCCCGGCCGCCGCGGAGAACAGGACGAACGCCGACAGCTCCGCGTCCCGGGTCAGCTCGTGCAGCAGCCAGGCCGCGTCCGCCTTGGCCCGCAGCACCTCGTCGAGCTGTTCGGCGGTGAGCGCCTGCACCGTGGCGTCCCGCAGCAACCCGGCCGCGTGCACCACGGCCGTCAGCGGGTGCTCGGCCGGCACCGCCGCCAGCAGAACCGCCAGCGCCTGTCGATCACCGCTGTCACAGGCGGCCACCGTGACCTGCGCCCCCAGCTCCGCCAACTCCTCAGCCAGCGTGCCGGCCCCCTCAGCCGCCGCCCCACGGCGGCTGACCAGCAGCAGATGCCGTACGCCGTGGGCGCTGACCAGATGGCGTGCCGTGGCAGCGCCCAGCGTGCCGGTGCCCCCGGTGATCAGAACCGTGCCGTTCGGATCGAGCTCGGCCGGAATGCTCAGCACGATCTTGCCGATGTGGCGCGCCTGGCTGAAGAACCGGAACGCGTCGGGCGCCCGCCGAATGTCCCACACCGTCGTCGGCAGCGGCGCCAGCGTGCCGTCGCCGAACAGCGCCGACAGATCGGCCAGCATCTCCTGGATACGATCCGGGCCGGCCCCGGTGACCAGGTCGAACGCCTGGTACGTCACACCGGGGTGGGCCGCGCTGACCGCATCGGGGTCACGGACGTCCGTACGCCCCATGTCGATGAAGCGACCGCCGGGCGCCAGCAGCCGGAGCGAGGCGTCCACGAACTCGGCCGCCAGCGAGTTGAGCACCACGTCGACCGAACCGGCCGTCGCCCGTACCCGCTCCTCGAAGTCCAGTGAGCGCGAGGACGCGATCCACTCGTCAGTGAACTTCCGTTCACGGAGCGCATGCCACTTCCCGGGGCTGGCCGTGGCGAACACCTCGGCCCCCCAGTGCCGGGCCAACTGCACCGCGGCCAGCCCCACCCCGCCGGTCGCCGCGTGCAGCAACAGCCGCTCACCGGCCCGCAGCCCACCCAGGTCGGCCAGGCCGTAGTACGCGGTCAAGAACGCCGAAGGCACGGTCGCACCCTGCGCGAACGTCCAACCCTCCGGCAGCCTGGTGATCATCCGCTGGTCGGTGATGACCAGCGGCCCGGTCCCGTTGAACAGGCCCATCACCCGGTCGCCCACCGCGTACCCGGTCACCTCGGGCCCGACCTCGACCACCGTGCCTGCCCCGTCGCCACCGAGCGGCCTGGGGTCCTCGACCATGCCGAGCGCCACCACCACGTCGTGGAAGTTGACCCCACCGGCCCGCAACCGCACCCGCACCTCACCCGCATCGAGCGGACGGGTGTTCTCCGGGCAACCGACCAGCGCCAGGTTCTCCAGGCTGCCCTGGCCGACCAACCCGAGCCGCCACGCCGACACACCCTCCGGCGGGGCCAGCCGCCGCCCCTCCGCGTCCTGCACCAGCCGCGGTACGTGCGCCTGCCCTTCGCGCAACGCCACCTGCGGCTCGGCCAGGGCCAGCGCCGCACCCACCGCATCCTGCGACGCCCGACTCCCGTCCAGGTCGAGCAGGGCACACCGGCCCGGGTTCTCGCTCTGGGCGCTGCGCACCAGGCCCCACACCGTCGAGCCCGGCAGGTCGAGCACGTCCTCGTGCCCGTGCACGGCCACCGCACGCCGCGTCACCACTACCAGCCTGCTGTCCGCCAACTCCGGAGCAGCCAAGAACTCCTGCACCAACTCCCTTACTTTATCGGCAAGTTGGTGCGCTCCGGCCGCAAGGTCCACGTCGACGCCGCCCTGCGTCGCTGCAGGGTCGGACGATGCCAGGTGGACGAGGACGGTGGCGGGCGCGGCGACCCCGGAGGTCACGGCGGCTCGCAGCCCGGCCAGCGCCGGATAGCGGTCGGCGCCCGGCAGTGCAGCGGCCAACGTCTCGGCCCCGGCATCGGCACCGTGACCCACGACAGCCCGCGCCGCCGGCGACACCGCATCCGGCAGGGCGACCGGCGGCCAGGCCAGTTGGAACAGCGAGTTACGGCCGACCGAGGCCCGGTTCAACCGGTCACCGGCCACGGGCCGCAGGATCAGGTCCGCCACCGACACCACCGGCGCACCGGTCGGATCGGCCGCGGTCAGCGTCAACCGGTCGGCCGCGGTCGGTGCGATCCGCACCCGCAGGGCGTTCGCCCCGGTGGCCCGCAGCCGCACCCCCGTCCACGCGAACGGCAACAGCACCTGCTCCGCCTCGTCCGAACCCGGCGCGACCGCCAGCGCACGGGCGTGCAGCGCCGCATCGAGCAGCGCAGGGTGCACCCCGTACTCACCCGCCTTGTCCCGCTCCCGCTCCGGCAGCAGCACATCGGCGTAGATCGCGTCCCCGAGCTGCCAGGCGGCGGTCAGCCCCTGAAACGCGGGCCCGTACAGATAGCCGTGGTCGGCGAGTTGCGCATAGAAGTCCCTGACCGGCAGCGGCGTGGCGCCCGCCGGCGGCCATGCGCCGTCCAGCGGCTCGGGGGCGGCGGCCGGCGCGCTCTCCAACGCACCCGTGGCGTGCCGGGTCCAACCCGCATCGGGCTCGCCGGCCACCCGGGAGTGGACCGAAACCGGCCGCTGACCCGTGTGATCCGCACCCCCGACGGCGACCTGCACTTCAGCCGCGGCCCCCGCCGGAAGCACCAGCGGCGCGTGCAACGTCAACTCGGCCACCTGGTCACAGCCCACCCGGCGCGCCGCGTGCAGCGCAAGTTCCGCGAACGCGGTGCCCGGCAGCAGCACCGTGTCGAGCACCGCGTGATCGGCCAACCACCCGTGCGTCCGTGTCGACACCCGCCCCGTGAGCAGGTACGAACCGCCATCGGCCACCTCCACGGCCGCACCCAGCAACGGATGCCCCGCAGCCGCAAGCCCCAGCTCAGCCGGGTCACCACCGGAGCCACCGCCCTCCACCCAGTAGCGTTCGCTTTGGAAGGCGTAGGTGGGGAGGTCGACGGTGTGTGGGGTGGGGTTGGTGGGGTACCAGCGGGTCCAGTCGATGGTGATGCCTGCGGTGTAGGCGTGTCCGATGGAGCGGAGGAGTTGGTCGACTCCGCCTTGGTCGCGGCGGAGGGTGGGGACGGCGGCGGCGTGGATGCCTGTGTCGTCGAAGGTTTCTTGGAGTCCGACGGTGAGGACGGGGTGGGTGCTGGCTTCGATGAAGACCCGGTGTCCGTCGGCCAGGAGTACGCGTACGGCATCCGCGAAGCGGACTTGTTCGCGCAGGTTGGTGACCCAGTAGCCGGTGGACAGCTCGCTGGTGTCGATCCGCTGAGCCGTCACGGTGGAGTAGAAGGCGATGTCGGACCGGGTGGGTGTGATCCCGGCCAGCACCTCGTGCAGCTCGTCGGCGATCTCATCGACCTGCGGGCTGTGCGAGGCGTAGTCCACGTCGATCAGCCGCGCCCGACCGCCCGATTCCTCCAGCGCGGTCACCGCGTGCTGTACGTGCTCGGGCGGACCCGAAATCACCGTGGAACCAGGCCCGTTGACCGCCGCCACACCAGCACCCGACGCCGCCTCGCCAAGCCCAGCCAGGAAATCAACCGCCTTGTCCTGACTGAGTGCGAGGGACGCCATGGCTCCGCCACCCGCCAACTTGCGCAACGCCTTGCTGCGCAGGGCCACCACCTTCGCACCGTCTTCGATGGTGAGTGCCCCGGCGACGACGGCCGCGGCGATCTCCCCTTGGCTGTGTCCGACGACGGCGGCCGGTGTCACCCCCTGGTCCGCCCACACCGCAGCCAGTGACACCATCACCGCCCACAACACAGGCTGCACCACATCAACCCGACCCAGGTCAGCGGCATCCACGCCACCCCTCAGGACCTCGGTCAGCGACCAGTCCACGTACGGGGCGAGCGCCTGCTCACACTCCGCAACCCGCGCCGCAAACACCGGCGAAGACTCCAGCAACCCCGCGCCCATCCCCACCCACTGCGATCCCTGGCCGGGGAAGACGAGGACGGGGCCGTGGTCGGTGGGGGTGGGGGTGGTGTCGGGGGTGGTGAGGTGGGGGTGGGGTTGGTCGGTGGCGAGGGCTTTGAGGGTGGTGGGGAGTTCGTTGGGGTGGGTGGTGGTGATGAGGGCGCGGTGGTCGAAGGTGGTGCGGGTGGTGGCTAGGGACCAGCCGATGTCGATGGGTGAGAGGTGGGGGTGGCGGGTGAGGTGGTCGGCCAGGGCCTGTGCCTGGGCTCGTAGCGCCTGAGGGGTACGAGCCGACAGGACCCACGGCAACGGCCCACCCCCGACCACGACCGACTCCGTGCCCTGCTGCGTGCCTTCCCCTTCCAGAGACGTTCCGGGCGCCTGGGTTGCTTCGGGACCCTCGGGTGTCTCGGGAGCCTCCTCCACGATCACGTGCGCGTTCGTCCCCGAGATCCCGAACGCGGAGACACCCGCCCGGCGCGGCCCGTCCGCCCGCTGCCACGGCACCTGCTCGGTCAGCAACCGTACGTCGCCGGCGCTCCAGTCCACGTGCGGGCTGGGCGCGTCGATGTGCAGCGACTCGGGCAGCACGCCGTGCCGCATGGCCATCACCATCTTGATGATGCTGGCCGCACCGGCCGCCGCCTGGGTGTGTCCGATGTTGGACTTGATGGAGCCCAGCCACAGGGGCCGTCCGTCGGGCCGCCCCTGGCCGTAGGTGGCGAGCAGGGCCTGCGCCTCGATCGGGTCACCCAACGTGGTGCCGGTGCCGTGCCCCTCGACCACGTCCACCTCGGCCGTGGACAGCTTCGCATTGGCGAGAGCCTGGCGGATGACGCGCTGCTGGGAGGGGCCGTTGGGGGCGGTGAGGCCGTTGCTCGCACCGTCCTGGTTGATCGCCGAGCCCCGGATGACGGCCAGTACGTGGCGGCCGTTGCGGCGCGCGTCGGACAGCCGTTCCAGCACGATGAGCCCGGCACCCTCACCCCAGCCGGTGCCGTCGGCAGCCGCCGCGAATGGCTTGCACCGCCCGTTGGGTGCGATGCCGCGCTGCCGGGAGAACTCGATGAACGCACCCGGCGTGGCCATCACCGCGACGCCACCGGCCAGCGCCAGATCGCATTCGCCGTGCCGCAGCGCCTGACTGGCCAGGTGCAGCGCCACCAGCGACGACGAACAGGCCGTGTCCACGGTCACCGCAGGGCCCTCAAGCCCCAGTGTGTACGCCACCCGGCCGGAGACCACGCTGCCGAGGTTGCCTGCGCCGACGTAACCCTCGACGTCGCTGGTGATGTTCCCGATGACCGACAGGTAGTCGTGGGCGCCCACACCGGCGAAGACCCCCGTGTTGCTGCCGCTCAGCGCGTCTCGGCTGAGCCCGGCCCGCTCGAATGCCTCCCAGGCTGTTTCAAGGAGCAGTCGCTGCTGCGGGTCCATGGCCAGCGCCTCACGCGGGCTGATGTCGAAGAACGCCGCATCGAAGGCGACCGCGTCGTAACAGAAGCTGCCCTGGTCCACATAGGACTTCCCGTACTGCTCCGGGTCCGGGTCGAACAGATCCTCGGTGTTCCAACCCCGGTCGGTCGGGAAGTCGGAGATGGTGTCGCCGCCGTCGCGTACGAGCTCCCACAGGTCCTCCGGCGACCGCACGCCGCCCGGGTAGCGGCACGCCATGCCCACGATGGCGATCGGCTCAGGCTCGGCCGACTCGGCGGCACGCAGCCGCTGCCGCGTCTCGCGCAGTTCGGCGGTCACCCACTTGAGGTGATCGAGCAGCTTCTCTTCATTGGACATCTGGCTCAGGCTCCTTGGCACGGCACGGAGGGTGGGAACATCGGGCTCAGGACTTTCCGAACTCGTCGGAGATGAGGTCGAAAATGTCTTCCGCGGTCGCGGTCTCCAGGTCGCTGTGAGCCGTCGTGCGCTGGGTGTCGGATTCCGGCTCGCTCCACTTCGCCAACAGCAGTTGGAGACGCCCGGTGATGCGCCGCCTGGCTGCCTCGTCCACCTCGGCCGACGCCGACGCCGCGTCCCACCGGTCCAGCTCCGACAACAGCCGACCCTCCGACGCCACCTCCTCGTCGACGAGTTGCTCGCGTACGAAGTCGGCCAGCTCCTTCGGCGTGGGGTGGTCGAAGATGAGTGCCGGTGACAGGTCGAGGCCGGTGGAGGCGGCCAACTGGTTCCGGAACTCGACCGCCGTCAACGAGTCGAACCCGAGCTCCTGGAAGGGCTGGCTGGCCGGTACGGCGTCGATGCCGGGATGGCCGAGCACCTGCGCCGCGGTGGTCTGGATGTGGTGCAGCACGATGTGGTGCTGCTGACCCGGCGAGCTCTCGGCGAGTTGCTGCCGCAGCGCGTTGTCGACCGCCGCGGGCTCCGCCCCGCCGGCCGCATCTGGCGTGGTGGGCGCGAGATCGGCGAGGAGGGGGCTCGGCCGCTGTGCGGTGAAGCTGGCCGGGAACTTCGCCCAGTCGATGTCCGCGACGGCCAGGTTCGTATCACCCTGGCTGAGCGCCTGCTGGAGGGAGCGCACGGCCAGCTCCGGATCGAGTGGGTTCATGCCGCGCCGGTTGTAGTACGTACGCGCCGCTTCGTCCGCGGCCATGCCCGTCTCACCCCACGGGGCCCAGGCGATGCTGGTGGCGGGGAGGCCGAGGGCGCGGCGGTGTTCGGCGAGTGCGTCGAGGTAGGTGTTGGCGGCGGCGTAGGCGCCTTGGTGGCTGCCGCCCCAGGTGGCGGCGCCGGAGGAGAAGAGGACGAACGCGCTGAGATCCAGGTCCTTCGTCAACTCGTGCAGGTGGCACGCGGACAGCGCCTTCGACCGCAACACCTCGTCCATGTGCGGCAGGTCCAACTCGGTGAACGGCGTGTTCTCCGCGATACCGGCGGCGTGGATGATGGTGGTGAGGGGGGTGTGGGTGGGGATGGTGTTGAGGAGGTTTTGGAGTTGTTGGGGGTTGCTGGTGTCGCAGGCGGTGATGGTGAGGGTGGTGCCGAGTTGGGTGAGTTCTTGGGTGAGTTGTTGGGTGCCGGGTGTGTTGGGTCCGGTGCGGCTGGTGAGGTGGATGTGGGGGGCGCCTTGGTGGGCGAGCCAGCGGGCGATGTGGGTGCCGAGTGCTCCGGTGCCGCCGGTGATGAGGGTGGTTCCGGTGGGTTTCCAGGGTGTGGTGTGGGGTGTGGTGGGGGTGTGGTGGAGTCGTCGGGTGTGGGTGGTGGTGCGGATTGCTGTTTGGTCTTCGGGTTGGTGGGGGTTGAGGAGGGTGGCGAGGTGGTGGGT
>NZ_JBEHZD010000380.1:0-7963 GCF_040240285.1 Streptomyces sp. HSW2009
CCCCCCCCCCCCGGCCGGGGCGGGCGCCGTCCCCGGGCCCACCCCCGGGGCGCGGCCGCCGCGGCCGACCCGCCCCGGGGCGCGGCGGGCGACCCCGCGCCCGACACCGGCGCCGCCCCCGACACCGATTCCGGGGCCGACCCCGACACCGACCAGCGGTCGGGCGATGACCGGTCGGGCCCGGCCGTGGACACGGCACCGCAGCGAGAGGAGCACCGCCGATGATCGTGGTCCAGTTGTTGATCGGCCTGCTCACGCTGGTGGTCAACGCGTACTTCGTGGGCGCCGAGTTCGCGCTGATCTCGGTGCGCCGCAGCCAGATCGAGCCGCACGCCGAACAGGGCGACCGGCGGGCCCGCAGCGTCCTGTGGGGCCTGGAGCACGTGTCGGCGCTGATGGCGGCGGCGCAGCTCGGCATCACGCTGTGCACCCTGGTGCTCGGCATCGTCGCCGAGCCGGCCATCGCCCATCTGCTGGAGCCGGTCTTCCACGCGGTGGGCGTGCCGGACGGGCTGACCCACCCGATCGCCTTCGTGATCGCGCTGGCGGTGGCCACGTACCTGCACATGCTCTTCGGCGAGATGGTGCCGAAGAACATCGCGCTGGCCGAGCCGGTGCGCTCCGCGCTGCTGCTCGGCCCGCCGCTGGTGGCCATGTCCCGCGCGCTGCGGCCGGTGATCTTCACGGTCAACGCGTTCGCGAACACGCTGCTCAAGCTGTTGCGGGTGGAGCCGAAGGACGAGGTGGCCGCCTCGTTCTCGGACGCCGACCTGGCGCGGATGGTCGCCGACTCCAGCGAGGCGGGGCTGTTGGACGACCGGGCCACCGAGCGGCTGCGGGACGCGCTCGAACTCGGCCAGCGGCCGGTGCGGGACGTGGTGCTCTCGGTGGACCAGGTGGTCACGGCCAGGCTCGGGGTCACCCCCGAGCGGCTTGAGCGACTCTCGGCCGAGTCCGGGTTCTCGCGCTTCCCGGTCATCGACGGCAGCGGGCGCATCCTCGGCTACCTGCACGTGAAGGACGCGCTCGACGCCAGGCCGCGCGACGTGGCCTTCCGCCCCGAGCAGTTGCGACCCATCGCCCGGGTCCGGGCCGCGACCCCGCTGGACGACGTGCTGACCGCGATGCGCGGCACCAGTACGCACCTGGCCGCCGTCATCGACGAGCAGAGCCGGCTCGCCGGGCTCGTCACCATGGAGGACGTGCTGCGGGAACTGGTGGGCCCGGCGCCCACCACCTGACCGGCGCCCCGGGGGGGCCGGCCCCCCCGCCGGGGCCCCCCCCGGGGCCGGGGGCCCCCCCCCCCCCGGGGGCCCCCCCCCCCCCCCCCGGGGGCCCCCCCCCCCCCCCCCCCCCGGGGGGGCCCCCCCCCCGCGCCGGCCCCCCCGCAAGGCTCCGGTCTCACACGCACTCCGGGGCAGCCGCCGCGCCACCGCGTGTACGCAGCCGCCGCGCCACCCCGCGTACTACGCCCGATCCGGCCGGGCCCGCATCCGCTCGGCGACGCCGCGTAGGTGCGCGTCCAACGTGGCGGCCGGGTCGTCGCTGAACCCGGACAGCGCGACGGCGGCCGTGAGGATCACGTCGCACAGTTCGGCGGCCACGTCGGCCCGCCCGTGGGTGACGCCCTTGCGCGGATTCTGGCCGGTCAGCCCGGTGTACGCGCGCATCACCTCGCCCGTCTCCTCGGCCAGCTTCAGCAGCCGCAGGGCCCGTTCCTCCGCCGGGTCGCGGTCGGCGTTGGCCGCATCGAGCCAGTCCACCGCGTGCCGGGCGGTCTCCCACAGGACCGACCCGGACGGCGCGCCAGCCGGCACGGGCGCTCCCTCCGCAACCCCCTCGGCAGCCTCCGCGGCGGCACGCGCCGCGCGCTCGTGCAGGGCGTCGAGTTGGTCGGCCCTGATCCGGTCGGCGCTCACGCGCTCGCTCATCTGGCGGTCTCCCCATCGGTACGGTGCCCGGGCCCGGCGGCGGGCCGGGGCCGGAGCAACGGGACAAAGGCGGGCGGGTGGGATGGTGCGGTGCCGGGCCCGGAGTACGGCCCGGCCTGCCGATATGATCGCGTTCGCCATGCAGATGAACGCCACGTACTCCAGTTTCGTCGCGGTCGGCGACTCCTTCACCGAGGGCATGTCCGACGAACTGCCCGACGGCACCTACCGGGGCTGGGCCGACCTCCTCGCTGCGCGGCTCGCCGCCCGGGACCCAGGCTTCCGCTATGCCAACCTCGCCGTGCGCGGCAAGCTCATCGGCCAGATCGTCGACGACCAGAGCGGCCCGGCGGCGGCGATGGACGCGGACCTGGTCACCCTGGTCGGCGGGTTGAACGACGTGCTGCGCCCCAAGTGCGACATGGCGCGGGTGTGCGCCAGGTTCGAGGAGGCCGTCGAGCGGCTGGCCCCGGGCTGCCGCCGGCTCGTCCTGATGCACAGCCCCGGGCGGCACGGCCCGCTGCTGGAGCGGGGCAGGCCGCGCATGGAGCACCTCTACGCCCATATCGACGCGGTCGCGGCACGGCACGGCGCGCTGGTGGTGGACCTGTTCGGGGCACCGGTGCTGGGTGACGCCCGGATGTGGGCCGATGACCGACTGCACCTGAACGCGGAGGGCCATCGGCGGGTGGCGGAGGCCGTGTGGCAGACGATCGGGCTGCCGGCCACCTTCGACTGGCGGGAGCCGCTGCCGCCGCCGGTGCTGCCCGGCTGGCGCTCGCGGCGCAGCGCCGACCTGCGCTTCGCCCGCCAGCACCTGGCCCCTTGGATCGGCCGGCGGCTGACCGGCCGCTCGTCGGGGGACGGTCGCGCGCCCAAGCGGGCCGAGCTGCTGCCCCTCGTACGCGCCGACGACGCCGCCGACCACGCAGTGGGCGGTACAGCAGGCGGTGCACCGGGCGACGTGTCGACCCGGCCCCCGGTGTCCGAGGGCTGAGCAGCGACCCTCGCGGCGGCGGCCCGAAGGCGGCTGCCGCCCGCCGCGGGCCCGGCGCTGGCCTGCGGATACCGCCAGTAGACTGCCCCCGTGACTGTTAAGCCGCGCATCCCGAACGTCCTGGCCAGCCGCTACGCCTCGGCGGAGCTCGCCGTCCTGTGGTCCCCCGAGTACAAGGTGACGCTGGAAAGGCGGCTGTGGCTCGCCGTGCTGCGCGCCCAGAAGGACCTCGGGATCGAGGTGCCGGACGGGGCGATCGCCGACTACGAGCGGGTCCTGGAGACGGTCGACCTGGAGTCGATCGCCGAGCGCGAGAAGGTCACCCGGCACGACGTCAAGGCGCGGATCGAGGAGTTCAACGCGCTCGCCGGGCACGAGCAGGTCCACAAGGGCATGACGTCCCGCGACCTGACCGAGAACGTCGAGCAGCTTCAGCTCAGGCTCTCCCTTGAGCTGGTGCGCGACCGGGTGGTGGCGGTGCTGGCCCGGCTGGGCAAGCTGGCCGCCGACCACGCCGAGCTGGTCGTGGCCGGGCGTTCGCACAACGTGGCGGCCCAGGCCACCACCCTCGGCAAGCGGTTCGCCACCGGTGCCGACGAGCTGCTGGTGGCCTTCGGCCGGCTTGAGGAGTTGCTCGGCCGCTACCCGCTGCGCGGCATCAAGGGCCCGGTCGGCACCGCCCAGGACATGCTGGACCTGCTCGGTGGCGACGCCGGCAAGCTGGCCGAGCTTGAGCAGCGCATCGCCGGCCACCTCGGCTTCGCCCACGCCTTCACCTCCGTCGGCCAGGTCTACCCGCGCTCGCTGGACTACGAGGTGGTCAGCGCCCTGGTGCAGGTGGCAGCCGCCCCGTCGTCGATCGCCAAGACGATCCGCCTGATGGCCGGGCACGAGCTGGTCACCGAGGGGTTCAAGCCCGGGCAGGTCGGCTCCTCCGCGATGCCGCACAAGATGAACACGCGCTCCTGCGAGCGGGTGAACGGCCTGACCGTGATCCTGCGCGGCTACGCGTCGATGGCCGGCGAGCTCGCCGGCGACCAGTGGAACGAGGGCGACGTGTCCTGTTCGGTGGTGCGCCGCGTCGCGCTGCCGGACGCGTTCTTCGCACTCGACGGACTGTTGGAGACGTTCCTGACAGTGCTGGACGAGTTCGGCGCCTTCCCGGCCGTCGTCGCCCGCGAGCTCGACCGCTACCTGCCGTTCCTGGCCACCACCAAGGTGTTGATGGCCGCGGTACGGGCCGGGGTGGGCCGCGAGGAGGCGCACGAGGCGATCAAGGAGAACGCGGTGGCCGCGGCGCTCGCCATGCGCGAGCAGGGCGCCGAGCGCAACGAGCTCCTGGACAAGCTCGCGGCGGACGAGCGACTGCCGCTGGACCGGGCGGAGCTGGACGCGCTGATGGCGGACAAGCTGTCCTTCACCGGCGCCGCGGCCGACCAGGTGGCGGCAGTCGTGGCCCGCATCGAGGAGATCGCCAAGCGGTACCCGCAGGCCGCGGGTTACGCGCCGGGGTCGATCCTCTGACCCCCGAAGAGCTGGCCGCCGCCCGCGACCGCGTCATTCCCGACGTGGTCGCGGCCGGGCTGCGGGTGCTGTTCTGCGGCATCAACCCCGGCCTGCTGTCGGCGGCCACCGGCCACCACTTCGCTCGCCCCGGCAACCGCTTCTGGCCGGTCCTGCACGACAGCGGTTTCACCCCGCGCCAACTGCGCCCCGCGGAGCAGGAGGAGTTGCTGGCGTACGGCCTCGGCATCACCAACGTGGTGGCCAGGGCCACCGCACGGGCCGATGAGCTCAGCGCGGAGGAGTACCGCGCGGGCGGCGAGGTGCTGCGCACGAAGGTCGCCCGGCTGCGTCCGGCGTGGCTGGCGGTAGTCGGCGTCACCGCCTACCGCGTCGCCTTCGCCGACCGCACCGCCCGCATCGGCCCCCAGCCCGGCACGCTGGGCGAGACCCGGGTGTGGGTGCTGCCCAACCCGAGCGGCCTGAACGCACACTGGAGCCGCCAGGCCATGGCCGAGGAGTACGGGCGGCTGCGCAGCGCGGCCACGGAGCAGTCGGACGCGGAGTAGGACGCAGGCCCGCCAGCGGGGGCTGCTCCGCGGCCAGGCCCGCCGCGGATCGGCCCCGCTACGCATCGCGCCGCTCCAGCACCCACCAACCCGCCAGGACCGCGGCCAGCGTCCACGCGGCGAGCACCGCGAGCCCGCTCCACGGGCCGAGGCCGTCCGTCGGCCTGGTGTGCAGGACCGCCTGACCCGCGGCGTCCGGCAGCAGGCGGGTCAGCCGGTACGCGGCCGACGTCGTGCCCACCACCGGCTGGACGAGGGTGAGCAGCGGCACCAGCAGGCCGAGGGCGGCGACCTGGCTGCGTACGGCGGTGGCGACGCCGGCGGCCAGCACCGTCAGCAGCCCCAGGTAGAGGCCGCAGCCCAGCGCGGCGCGCAGCGCGCCGTCGGCGCCGATGCCCACCCCCGCACCGCCGAGCAGCGCCTGGCCGGACAGCAGCGAGACGAAGCCGGTCAGCAGGCCGACGGCGAGGCCGCACGCGCCGATCACGGCGAGCTTGCAGCCGTAGAACAGGCCCCGGCGCGGGACGGCGGCCAGTGCCGTGCGGATGCCGCCGGTGCGGTACTCGGCCGTGACCACCAGCACCCCGAAGCAGAGCGCGGCCAACTGGCCGAAGCACAGGCCGAAGAAGGCGTGGAAGACCGGGTCGAAGTCGGCTTCTGCTGCGGGGCGGTAGCTAGCGCAGGCCAGCGCCGAGGCGCCGGCCGTGGCCGGCAGCACGCAGGCCAGCGCGATCAGTGTGGCCCGCACCGTGTGGACCTTCGTCCACTCCGCGCGCAGCACCCCGGCGGGCGTCATCGCCGGCTCCCCTGCTCGCTCGTGCGGCCGGTCGCGGCGTACGGCGTGGCGTCGGCCGTCAGTTTCAGGTACGCCTCCTCCAACGAGACCCCCGCATCGGCCAGTTCGAGCAGCGGCACGCCGGCGGCTGCCACCAGGTGGCCCACCCGGGCCGCCGACGCGCCGGGCACGCTCCAGCGGCCTTCGCCATCGGGCAGGCCGCACAGCCCGGCGGCGCTGAGTGCGCTGTGCAGCCGCTCGGGTTCGGTGGTCCGCAGCCGGGCCCGCGGGGTGCCGTGGGCCCGGAGGAAGGCGGCCATCGGGGTGTCGGCCAGCAGTCGCCCGCGGCCGAGCACGATCAGGTGGTCGGCGATACGGGCCGTCTCGCCCATCAGGTGGCTGGAGACCAGCACCGTACGGCCCTCGGCCGCCAGCCCGCGGAGCAGCTCCCGGAGCCAGATGATGCCCTCGGGGTCCAGACCGTTGGTCGGCTCGTCCAGGATCAGTACGGGCGGGTCGCCGAGGAGTGCCGCGGCCACCCCGAGCCGCTGCCGCATGCCGAGCGAGAAGGTGCCGACGCGGCGCCGGGCGACCTGCGCGAGGCCGGCCTCGGCGAGCACCTCGGCCACCCGGCGGTCCGGGATGCCGTTGCTCAGCGCCAGGCAGCGCAGGTGGTCGCGGGCGGTCCTGGCGCCGTGCGCGGCTCCCGCGTCGAGGAGCGCGCCGACCAGCCGCAGTGGCCGGGGGGCTGCCCGGTAGCGGGCGCCGCCGATGGTCACCCGGCCCGCGGTGGGCCGGTCCAGGCCCAGGGCGATGCGCAGCGTGGTGGATTTGCCCGCGCCGTTGGGCCCGAGGAACCCGGTCACCAGGCCCGGCCGGACGGTGCAGGTCAGCCCGTCCACGGCGCGGTGCCGCCGGTAGTCCTTGCGCAGGTCTCGTACGTCGATCGTGGTCATGCCGCCACGCTGCCGGACCCGCACGTGCCCGCGCCTCCCCCGCGGGTGGGGCCGCGCTCCCCCGCGCGGGGGAGCCGCCGGACGCGGCACGCTGCCACGATGGGGCGGTGCTCCCGCTGAAGGCCGTGTTCCGGCCACTGCAACGAACCGTCACCTACACCCGCTGGCTCCACCTGCTGGTCGGTGGCGTCTTCGCCGCGATCTGTCTGCTGGTGTTCCCCGGCACATCGGCCACCGGCCCGGTGAGTTGGGCCGGGTTCCTCGCGTTGCCGGTGCCGCTGCTGATCGGGCTGGCCATGGTGCCGGTGGTGCGGACGGCGGAGGGGGTGCAGGTACGGGCCATGGTGCTGCCCTGCCGGGCAGTTGCCCACGACGGTGGCCCCGGTGGGACGGTGGAGGGGGCCGGGCCCTGGCCCGCCGACCTCAGGGCCTCGGTGGGGCCCGCACTGAGTTGGGGCGAGCGCGGCCGGACCGCCCTGTGGCTGCTGGTCCGGGTGCTGGCCGGGGTGCCGGTGCTGCTCGCGACGGTGTGGCTGCCGGCGCTCTCGGTGGTCCTGGTGGTGGGGCCGGGTGGCTGGTTCGTGCTGCTCGCGCCGCTGCCGCTGGTGGCGCTGGCCGCGGTGGTGGTGGCGGCCGGTGCCGTGCTCGCACAGGCGGCGTGCTGGCTGTTGGCGCCGTCGGCGGCGGAGCGGGTGGCGGCGTTGGAGGCGCGTACGGAGCGGCTGTTGGAGCACAACCGGCTGGCCCGCGAGTTGCACGACTCGATCGGGCACGCGCTCACCATCGCCGTGGTGCAGGCCGGGGCGGCGCGCGCGGCGGGCTCGGCCGAGTTCACCGAACGGGCCCTGGCAGCGATCGAGGACACCGGCCGGCAGGCACTGGAGGACCTGGAGCGGGTGTTGCGCCTGCTGCGCCCCGACGCTGACGGGGCGGGTGCAGCGGGTGGGCGCCGCCCCGACCTGACGGACGTGGCGGGACTGTTCGCGTCGGCCCGGGCGGCCGGCGCGCCCGTGGTGGCCGAGGTCGACCCTGCCGTACGGGAGGTGCCGGGGCCGCTGTCCCGCGAGGGGTACCGGATCGTGCAGGAGGCGCTGACCAACGTGCTGCGGCACGCGGGCCAGGTGCCGGTCACGGTACGGATCGCAGTGGCACCCGCCGGCCTCGTCCTTGATGTGCGCAATCCGCTGCCGACGCCAGGGCCGGGCCCGGTCGGCGGTGGCCAAGGCGGCGGC
>NZ_JBEHZD010000381.1:0-7960 GCF_040240285.1 Streptomyces sp. HSW2009
GGGGGCCACCCCGGCCCGCCCCCCCGCCCCCCCCGCGCGCCCCCCGCCCCCCCCCCCCCCCCCCCCCCCCCCCCCGCCCGCCCCCGCCCCCCCGGGGGCGGAGTCGTTCCCGGGGTACTGCCGACCGCCCGGGGCGCGGAGGCCCCTCTTGCGGCTAGCGCCGATACCCCTCCCACCAGGCAGAATGAGCCGCATGGTGAACGACGGAACCCGCTTCGTGCTGCCGCGGGGGGCGACGGGCTTCTCCTCGCCGAAGGACGGTCCGCTGCCGCAGACTGACCTACGGGCGTTCCGCGCCGCTCTGTATGCCGCTGCCCGTGGCGCCGAGGGCGAAGTGGTTGAGGTGGAGGAACAGGCTTACCCCCGGACCTTCCACTCCGCAACGGTCATCGGGCGCGCAGGCGAGAGCATCGTCCTGTGCCACGCTCACCACCTCTGGGTCGCCTTCGCCCAGACGCTTCGCGAGTGGTACCAGGACGAGTTCACCGCGCCGCCGACCTGGGCGCACGCCTTCACCGACGCGGGCTTCTCGGTCCTGAGCGACGGGCAGCTCGCCACACCGCTGTCCGACGTGGACGCCTCCGTGCTCGGGCCGGGCGAGTGGCGGGAGATCCGCAACTACGGCATCACCACGTTGGGCGGAGTCCTCTTCAACGCATGGGACTGACAGGCGAGTACTGACAGGCGAGTAGAGCCGTTGAACGGCAAGCTGGGGAGTTGCTGGGGAGTTACGGAAGGGCCGCGCGCCCCGCCCGCTGCTCCGCCGGGTCACCCCGCACCCCACATCCCCCTCACCCCGCCCCCCGACCAGCCCCCTCCCCCGGCCCGAGCAGGGCCGAAGGGTAGTGCGGCGCGATGGTGGCATCCACGGGGAGGAAGGACAGGTGGGCCGTGGCGCCGCCGTCGGGGGAACGGCCGATGACCCAGTGCGCGAGATCGAGGCGGCGGGGCAGCAGGCCGAGCTTGTCGGCCAGGGCGTGCAGTTCGGCCACGTACCCGTCGCGCATCACGGCGCGGATACGCTCCGGCTCCGCCACGTCGAACAGGCTCACCACCACGTCGACCGGCCCGAACCTGCGGGCGGCCCGCCCCACGTCATCGGGCTCGGCCGGGTACGCGTACGAGCTGAGCGCGAACTCCAGCGCCGGCCCGTCGGCCAGCACCCGCCAGCCGGGCCGGCCGGTCAGCCGGCCGTCGGGTAACGCGCGCTCCACCGCGGCGATCTCGTCGAGCATCGGCACCCGCGCCCAGTCGTGCCGGAAGACGCTGTACGCGGAACGGTCGTACGGGCGCACCCTGGCCTCGACGACCCGGCCGCCGCGGAAGTTCACGTTGACCTCCACGCCGGGGCGCGGTACGTCCCGGTAGAGCCACCAACACCGGTCGCGCAGTCGGCTGTCAGCCGCCGCGCCGGGTTGGCCGGCCGGTGACGCCGGGCCCACCAGGGCCAGCATGTCGAGGAAGTCCAGCGGCGGCCCGAGCACCGCCACCACCTGTTGCGGCGTCATCCCCGACTCGATCCCCACCACGGCGCCTCCCCTGTCTGCGGAGCGGACACGGCTGCGCCGCGGTTGCCTCACCGGCGGCGTGCCCGCTGGACGGCGCTCCGCGGATGAGCGCTCCTTCGATGCTAGCCGCGCCCCGCCAGGACCCCTCCAGCGCCCTCGCCCCGCGCCCGCACCCCGGCCGCGTTCCCGCCACGTCCCGGCCACGTCCCCGTCCGGCTCCACGCCCGGGCCCGTACGGCTCCGCCCCGTCCCCTCCGTACGGGGCGGAGCCGTACCGAGCACGGCCCCCGCACCGCCAGCGACCCAGCAGCCCCGCACCACCAGTCGCCCCGCGACCCGCGACACCCACGCCTCTCGCGGCCCGGATCAGCTCGTACGGCCACCGCAGCGGTGAGAATCGCCCCGTGCGCCATCCCGGCGCACGCCCCCGCGTCCCCGAGGAGTTCCCGTGTCCGTGCCCTCCGACCGCCCCGACCTCGGCCCGGCCGCGGACCGGATGGCGGCGCTGCTCAGCTCCGTCTCGGACGAGCAACTCGGCGCCCCGACGCCGTGTGCCCACTACGCGCTCGGCGACCTGATCGACCACGTCGACGGGCTGGCCCGGGCCTTCGCGCTGGCCGCGGCCAAGGACTTCGAGGCCCTGGGTTCCGCCGGGCCTTCGGGCGATGCCGGCCGGCTCGGGCCCGACTGGCGGGAGCGGCTGCCCCGGCGGTTGGCCGCGCTCGCCGAAGCGTGGCGCAGCCCGGACGCCTGGCAGGGCATGACGCGCGCCGGCGGCATCGACCTGCCGGGCGAGGTCGCGGGGCTGGTCGCGCTCAACGAGCTGACCGTGCACGGCTGGGACGTCGCCCGCGCCACCGGCCAGCCGTTCACGGCCGAACCCGCGCTGGTGGCCGCCTGTCTGACGTTCGTGGCGCAGGCCCCGGCGCCGGACGACACCGACCCGGGCGACGGGCTGTTCGGCCCGCCGGTGGCGGTCCCGGCCGACGCCCCGCCGCTCGATCAGCTCCTGGGCCGCACCGGCCGCCGACCCGACTGGACCCCGGCCTGAGCCGGCCCGACCCGCTCCCGAACCGGCGCGGCTCGGTCCCGGCGCAGCACCCCGGCGCAGCCTCGTCGCCCCGCCCCCTTCTTCCCCCCGGCCGCTCCCGACCGCTCTCGGTCCGTTCACCCGCTGCGAAGTGCCCACCGCAGCCCGCGGCGACCGGCGAGACTCCCCCCATGCCCCATCTCACCTCCTACGACGGCGTCACCCTGGCCTACTCCCTGGTCGGTGCCTGGCCGCCGCTGGTCTGTCTCGCCGGCGGGCCCGGGGCCGACGGACGCGGCCTCGGCGACCTCGGCGGGCTGGCCCTGGACCGCGAGTTGATCCGGCTTGACGGGCGGGCCGCCGGCCGCTCCGCGGTCCCGACCGACGCGCAGGCTGTGCCTTCGCCGCCCAGGCCCGCGACGTACTGGCGCTGGTGGACGCGCTGGGTCTGGCGACGGTCGACGTACTGGCCCATTCGGCGGGGACGCTGACGGCGCAGGAGTTCGCGCTGCGGCATCCGACGCGGGTGCGCCGGCTGGTGTTGGTGACCCCTGCCGGGCGGCTGGCCAGAGAGCCCGACGAGGGCGAACTCACCGCGCTCCGGGCCAGGTTGGACCGCCGCCCGGACGCCGCTGCCGCCGCTGCGGCCGGCGCCGCGCGGTGGGGGTACGGCTCCTGGTCGGACGCGGCGCGCGCCCACCACGCGGCCGGCGCCCGACACCCGGTGCCGCCGGACTGGCTGCGGCCGGCCTTCTACGCGGCCGTGGCGGGCGAGCCGGAGCGGGTGGCGCGACTGCACACGCTCCGCACGCCGCTGCTGGCGGTCGCCGGTTCGCACGACGGGATCGCCGGCACCGCGCCGGCCAGGCTGCTCGCCGGCTGCTGCCCCGCGGCCCGCGCCACGGTGCTGCCCGGCTGCGGCCACTGGCCGTGGGCGGACGACCCGGCGACCTTCCGTACGGTGGTGACCGACTTCCTGGCCACGCCGACCGCGCGCTGAATGCTCCCCCGCAGGCGCCTACCGGGCCGAGGTCGGCACGAGACCTGGGCCGCCCCGGCGCCCGCTGCTTCCGCTGGCACACCGCAGGCGCGGGCGCTTGCCCGGCAGACCAGCGGGCGCGGCGCTCAGCACCCCGTCAGCGCCGTGCGCAACCGCCGTACACCCTCCACCAGTTCGGCGGGACCCGCCACCCCGGCGAAGGAGAGCCGCAGCCGCGGGCCCGGCGGTTCGGCCGCGTACGCGGGGCGGCCTGGCGCGACCGAGACGCCCGCGCGCAGCGCCGCCCGTACCACCGCCGCCTCGTCGACGCCGGACGGCAACGTGAGCCACAGGTGGAAGCCGCCGGGCGGCACCCGGGCCGGGGGCAGTTCGGGGAGTTCGGCGGCGAGCGCGCTCACCAGCGTCTCGCGGCGGCGGCGCAACTCGGCCGCGACGGTCCGCAGATGGCGCGGCCAGGCCGGCGAGCCGACGAATTCGAGCGTGGCCTCCTGGAGCGGCCAGGGCACGAAGAAGCTGTCCACCACCTGGATGGCGCGCAGCCGGTCGCGTACCGGGCCGCGGGCGGCCAGTGCGCCGACCCGCAGGCTGGGCGAGGTGGCCTTGGTCAGCGAACAGACGTGCACGACCGTGCCGTCCGGGTCGTCGGCCGCCAGCGTGCGGGGCAGCTCCGGGGCGTCCTCGTGGGCGAGCCTGCGGGCGAAGTCGTCCTCGATGACGAAGGCGCCGGCCGCCCGCGCCACCCGCACCACCTCGGCCCGCCGCCGCTCGCTGAGCACCGTGCCGGTCGGGTTCTGGAGCAGCGGCTGACAGACGAACACCCGCGCGCCGCTGGCCTGGAACGCCTCGGCCAGCAGGTCGGTCCTCACCCCGTCGGCGTCCATCGGTACGGGCACCGGCCGCACCCCGGAGGCACGGGCGACCGCCAGCAGCCCGGGATAGGTCGGCGACTCGACGAGCACCGGGGCCCCGGGCGCGGCCAGCGCGCGCAGCGCGGTGTTCAGGGCGCTCTGGCCGCCGGCGGTGATCAGCACGTCGGCCGCGGTCAGCCGGCCGGTGGGGCCGCTGATCTCGCGGGCGAACCAGGCGCGCAGCTTGGCCAGCCCGTCGATCGGCGGCCGGTCCCAGACCCCGGGCCGCCGCCCGGCCCGCCCCAGGGCCATGGACAGCGCCCGCTCCGGTTGCAGCGCCGAGTGCAGATAGCCGCCGCTGAGCTCGATCATGTCGGTGGCCGGGGCGGCGAGCGTGGCGAGGATGCCGGAGGCGTCCACCGAGCGCGGGACGGCATCGGCCGACGCCGGGGCGCACAGCGCGACCTCCTGCCAGGAGGTGTCGCCGGTGCGGCCGTCGCCGCCGGTGGGCGCCGCCGGTGCGGCCCGGAACGCGCCCGCCCCCGGCCGGGTCACCACCAGCCCCTCGGCGGCCAGCAAGGCAAGGGCGCGCGAGACGGTCACCGGGCTGACCCGGTGCCGGGCGACGAGCTCCCGACTGGACGGCAGCTTCTCACCAGGTGAGTAGCGATGGAGCTCGGCCCGCAGAACTCCGGCCAACTCGGCCACACTGCTACGCTCATGCATGAAAGCAGACGATAGCGCTACCGATACCGGCCCGATAGCAGTACCCGGTGCCGTCCCCCGCCCGACGCCGACCGCCGACCGCGCGGTCACGTCCTCCGCGGGCCCGCCTTCAGGCACCGCGCCAGGTGTCGCGACCGGCCTCGTGACCAGCACCACGCAGGGCATCCCCACCGCCGCAGACGCCAGCGCGGGCGCGGGCACGGAGGCGGGCGCGGGCGCGGAGGCGGGCGCGGGCGCGGAGGCGGGCGCGGGCTCGGGCACGGACACCCAAACAGGGTCGAGCAGTGCCCGGCTCGGCACCCTCTTCGCCGCCCTGGCCATCGCCTCCTTCTCGCTCACCTTTCCCGCCACCGTCTGGTCCCTGGAAGGTCTCGGCCCGTGGTCCACGGTCACCGTCAGGACCGTGCTGGCGACCCTCTTCGCCGGCAGTTGCCTAGTGTGGCTGCGGGTCCCGCCGCCGGACAGGCGCCACTGGCCGGCGCTCGCGGTCGTCGCCGCCGGCACCGTCATCGGCTTCCCGCTGCTCACCACGCTGGCCCTCCAGACCTCCTCCACCTCGCACGCCGCGGTCGTCGTCGGCCTGCTGCCGCTCACCACGGCCGCGTACGCCGTCGTCCGCACCGGGTCCAGGCCCTCGCCGCTGTTCTGGGCCGCGGCGCTGGTCGGCGCCGCCGTGGTGGTCGGCTTCGCCGTCCACCAGAGCGGCGGCCGGCCCACCGGCGCCGACCTCTACCTCTTCGGCGCGCTGGTGATCTGCGCCGCCGGCTACACCGAGGGCGGCCGGCTCGCCCGCGACATGCCCGGCTGGCAGGTGATCGGCTGGGCCCTGGTCGGCTGTCTGCCGCTGGCCGTCGTGGGCTGCGGGGTGGCGCTGGCCCTTGAGCCGGTCGGCCTGACCGTGAAGTCCGTGACCGGGCTGCTGTGGCTGGCGGCGGGTTCGCAGTTCGTGGGCCTGTACGTGTGGTACCGGGGCATGTCGGTCATCGGGGTGGCCCGGGCCTCGCAGCTCCAACTCGCCCAGCCGCTGCTGACCCTGGTGTGGTCCGTACTCCTGCTGGGCGAACACCTCACCCTGGCCGCGCCGCTGGCCGCGCTCGGCGTCCTGGTCTGCATCGGCGTCACCCAACGGGCCCGGAGCTAGCCGTGGCCCCCGCCCCGGCGGCGGAGCCGCCAGTGCGGCTGGCGGGACCGCCACACCGGGCCCGCCACACCGGCCGGGCACCCGCCTCCCGCGCAGGTCAGGGCCCCATCGCCCGCACCGGCCGGGCCTTGCCGCCCGCGGCGCGCGGCAGCGCCCGGCGGCGCGCGGACAAGGGGCCGCGCGCACCCCGCGGACCTAGACTGGCCACCACGGACCGCATGCCCCTCCGGGCTGAGAACAGGAGGCCAGCGCAGATGCGAGCGAGCGTAGGCGACCGCCTGCTGGTCCACGGCAGGATCGTGGGCCAGCACGACCGGGTCGCGGAAGTCATCGAGGTCCTCGGCCCGGACGGCGGCCCGCCGTACCGGGTCCGCTTCGAGGACGGCCACGAGACCGTGATGTCCCCCGGCCCCGACACCGTCGTACGTCACGAACACGAGGCCACCGGCTGACGGCCGCCCCACCGGCCCCTCCCCCAGCCCCCGGCTGCGGAGCCCCCGCCGCTCAGCGCGGAGGCCGCACCCGCGACGGGTAGTGGTCGGCGACTACCCGGGCCATGGCGCCGAACGGGTCGGTCGCCACCTCCTTCGCCGAGAAGAAGGCGTGCCCGGCGACCTGTGGGTGCTGCCGTGCGAAGGCGAGGTGCCGGGAGAGTTCAGCCACGTCCTGCCAGGGCGCCGGCTGGGCCGGGTCGCCCGCCTTGTACAGGGCCTCGCCCACGTACAGCCGCACCCCGCTGCCCGCCACGGTCCGCGCCCACCACGGCACCAGCGTGGCGTAGTCGGCGGCGGCGAAGCCCAGGTTCCAGTAGACCTGTGGCGTGATGTAGTCGAGCCAGCCCTCGCGGACCCAGCGGCGGGTGTCCGCGTACAGGTCGTCGTAGGTCTGCACGCCGGCCCGGGTGTCCGAGCCCAGCGGGTCGGTGGCCTTGTTCCGCCAGACCCCGAACGGGCTGACTCCGAAGTGCACCCGGCGGCGCAGCGCCCGTACCCGCCGCGAGGTCTCCTGCACCAGCAGGTCGATGTTGTGGCGCCGCCAGGCCGCCCGGTCCGGGAAGCCGGCCCCGTACCGCGCGAACGCCGCGTCGTCGTCGAAGGTCTGGCCGGCGACCGGGTACGGATAGAAGTAGTCGTCCCAGTGCAGCCCGTCGACCGCGTACCGGGTGACCGCGTCGAACATGGCGTCCTGCACGAACCGCCGCACCTCGGGCAGCCCCGGGTTGTAGTAGAGCTTCCCGCCGTACGGAACGACCCACTCCGGGTGCACCCGCGCCGGGTGGGTGGGGACGAGGCGGCTCGGATCGGGATGGTTGGCGACTCGGTACGGGTTGCACCAGGCGTGCAGTTCGAGGCCGCGCCGATGGGCGGCCCGCACCGCGAACCCCAGCGGGTCCCAGCCCGGGTCCCGCCCTTGCGTCCCGGTGAGGAAGCTGCTCCACGGCTCGTACGGCGATGGCCACAGCGCATCGGCGGCCGGCCTGACCTGGAAGATCACCGCGTTCAGCCGCCGCTTGACGGCCGCGTCGAGCAGCCCGGTCAACTCGGCCTGCTGCGCCGCCACCGGCAGTCCCGGCTTGGACGGCCAGTCCCGGTTGACGACGGTCGCCAGCCAGGTCGCGCGCAGTTCCCGGTGCCGGGCGGCGCCCCGCGCCAAGGCCCCGGCGGGCTCGGCCGCGCCGGCGGCGCCGAGCCGCTGCCCGTCGCGTCC